>NZ_JAUQOQ010000030.1:0-30533 GCF_030580795.1 Pseudomonas boreofloridensis
GCGGCCTTGTGCCGCGATTGGACCGCAGAGCGGTCCCCGGCAATGGCCACGGCGAAGCTGAAAACCTGGGACTGCTGCGCAGTCCAATCGCGACACGAGGCCGCTCCCACGAGAGCGTGCGAGCTGCTAGGAATTGAGCATGACGATTGCTCGCAAAGGTCTCAGCGCACGAGGCCCGCCCAGGCAGTCTGAGCCTACACCGGCCAACTTGTGGGAGCGGCCTTGTGCCGCGATTGGACCGCAGAGCGGTCCCTGCAATGGCCGCGGCGAAGCCGAACCTACAGGCCTCAGCGCCCGACCATCTGGTCGGGTCGAACATGCGCGTCGTACGCCTGTTCGGTCAGCAGGCCCAGCGCTACGGCGGCCTGCTTCGGTGTCAGTCCTTCATCGGCCGCCTTGCGCGTGATGCGCGCCACCTGGTCGTAGCCCAGCACCGGGTTCAGCGCCGTGGCCAGCAGCAACGAGCCTTCCACATTGCGCGCCAGCACCGCGCGATCCACTTCCAGACCCAGCAGCAAATGCTCGGTGAAACGCACGATGCTCTCGCTCAGCACGCTGATCGACTGCAACACGTTGTGGATGATCACCGGTTTCGCCACGTTCAGCTCGAACAGGCTGGACGCGCCGGCCACCGTCACCGTGGTGTGGTTGCCCATCACCTGCATGCAGGCCTGGGCCAGCACCTCGGCCAGCGTCGGGTTGCGTTTGCCCGGCATGATCGAGGACGTCAGGCCGTCGTCCGGCACGATCAGCTCGCCCAGCCCGCAACGCGGCCCGGAGCCGAGCAGGCGAATGTCGTTGGCCAGCTTGCTCAGCGATACCGCCAGCACGTTGAGCACCCCCGATACTTCGACGAACACATCGTGGGTACCCATGCCCTCGAACGCACACGGGTTGGCGGTGAACGGGGTGTCGGTGATCTGCGACAGCGCTTCGCAGAAAGCTTCGGCGAAGCCTGGCGGTGCGTTCAGTCCAGTGCCTACCGCCGTGCCGCCCTGGGGCAGGCTGCTCAGCCGGGGCAGGCAGCCATGCACGCGTTCGATGCCATGGGCGATCTGCGCGGCGAAGCTGGCGAAGGCCTGGCCCAGGGTCATGGGCACGGCATCCATCAAATGCGTGCGGCCGATCTTCAGCACCGCCTGCCATTGCTGCGCCTTGTCCTGCAGCGCGGCCTGCAACTGCACCAGCGCCGGCAGCAGCGCCTGGCTCAAGGCCAGGCGGGTGCTCAGGTGCATCACCGTGGGGAAGGTGTCGTTGGACGACTGCGAGCGATTGACGTGATCGTTCGGGTGCACCGGCGTCTTGCCGCCCAAGGGCTGGCCCAGCAACTGGTTGGCGCGGTTGGCGATCACCTCGTTGGCGTTCATGTTGGTCTGCGTGCCGGAGCCGGTCTGCCACAGCGTCAGCGGAAAATGGCTATCGAAGTGGCCGTCGGCAAGCGCCTGCGCGGCCTGCTCGATCACCTCGGCCAGCGCCGCGTCCAGTGTGCCCAGGCGCCGGTTGGCGCGGGCGCAGGCCAGCTTCTGCTGGCCGAAGGCATGCACCAGCGCGGGCGGGAACTGCTCGCGACCGGCGCCGAACACGCCGATGGCGCGCTGGGTCTGGGCGCCCCAGTACTTGTCCTGGGGGATCTGCACCGCGCCGAAGGCGTCGTGTTCCAGACGAAAGGTTTGCATGGGCTTCTCCATGGCTCAGAGCGGCGCCGCCGAGGCACGTCCGAGCACCCGCTCGTACTCGCCCTGGGCCTGCTGCTCGGAGAACTCGCCGGACCACTTGGCGACCACCACGGTGGCCACGCTGTTGCCGATGGTGTTGCACGTGGCGATGGCCATGGACATGAAGCGGTACACCCCGAACAGCAGCGCCAGGCCTTCGACCGGCAGGTTGCCGATGGCCGTGACGGTGGCGGCGAACACCACGAAGCTGCCACCGGACACCGCCGCCGCCCCCTTGGAGGTCACCAGCATGATGGCGATGATGCCCAGTTGCTGTTCCCAGCTCAGCGGCACGCCATAGGCGTTGGCGATGAACAGCACGCACAGCGACATGTAGATCGACGTGCCGTCGAGGTTGAAGGCGTAGCCGGTGGGCAGTACCAGGCCGACGCTCTGCTTGGAGCAGCCGAACTTCTCCAGCTTCTGCAACAGGCGCGGCAGGGCGCTTTCCGACGAGGCGGTGCCGAGCACGATGAACACTTCATCCTTGATGTACTTGAGGAAGCGCCACAGGCTGAAGCCGCACAACCGGCACACGGTGCCGAGGATCACGAAGATGAAGAACAGCACCGCCACGTAGAACATCAGCACCAGGTTGGCCAGCGACATCAGCACCGCCGTGCCATTGCTGCCCACCGCGTAGGCCACCGAGCCGAAGGCACCCAGCGGGGCGAGCTTCATGATCAGGTTGATGAACTCGAAGAAGCACTCCGAGACGCGGTTCAGGCCGTCCTCGACCACCGCGCGGCGCTCGGCCTTGAGCGCCAGCAGGGCGAAGCCGAACAGCACCGAGATCACCAGCACTTGCAACAACTGACCGCCCGCGAAGGCGCCGACGAAGTTGTCGGGGAAGATGCCGTAGATGAAGTCCAGGGTCGACTGCGGCGCGTGTCCCTTGGCCACGGCGGCAGCGGCAGCGGCCGAGGTGGCGCTGTTGGGATGGGCATCATGCATGCCCGAACCGATGTCGATCAGGTTGCCCCAGCCCAGGCCGATGGCCAGGGCCAGGGTGGAGACCACCTCGAAGTAGATCAGCGCGCGGATACCCACCTTGCCGACGCGGCGGATGTCGCCGGCCGAGGCGATGCCGTGGACCACGGTGAAGAACACCAGGGGGGCCACGGCGGTCTTGATCAGCTTGAGGAAGATGTCGCCGAGGATCTTGAACTTGGCCGCCAGCTCCGGGGCGATGAAGCCGAAGGCGATGCCGATGAGCATGGCCGCGACCACCTGGAAGGTCAGGTCGCGGTAGAAGGGTTTTGCAGGGGCAGATGACATGGTCGAATTCTCATTGTTGTCGTTGTCGAGAAAACCACGCGGGCTGCACACAGCCCGCGTCTTGCATCAACGCGGCACGCGGCCTTGGCGCTCCAGGGCGCGGTCGACCATCTGCGGCGCCAGACCCAGGTAGTTGGCCGGGTCGGTCAGGCGTTCGAGCTCGGCGCGCGGCAGGCGTGCGCTGACCTCGGCATCGCGCAGCAGCGCATCGAGCAGGCTGACGCCTTCGTCGTTGGCCACGCGGCACGCGGCATACACCACGTCGTGGGCGACCTGGCGACCCAACTCCGGCGCCAGGCCCATCATCACCGCTTCGGCGACGATCAACCCACGGGTCATGTCCAGGTTCTGGCGCATGCGCTCGGTGCGCACTTCCAGGCCGGCGAGCATGAACTTGGCCTGGCCCAAGGAAGCGGCGGTGAGGGCGAAGGCTTCGGGAATGGCGATCCATTCCGCCTGCCACGGGCCGGTGGAGCGCTCGAAGTCCTGGATCATCGCATCGAGCATCAGCCCGGCCTGCTGGCGCACGCCCTTGGCGGCGGCGTACATCAGCTCGCAGGAGATCGGGTTGCGTTTCTGCGGCATGGTGCTGCTGGCGCCCCGGCCTTTGACGAAGGGCTCGTAGGCCTCGCCCAGCTCGCTGGTCATCATCATCATCACGTCCAGCGCGACCTTGCCCAGCGAACCGCTGACCAGGCCGAGGAAGTTCAGGGCCTCGGCCAGGCCGTCGCGGGCCACGTGCCAGGTGGCTTGCGGCACGCCCAGGCCCAGTTCGGCCATCAGCGCTTCCTGCACGTCCAGGCCTTTGTCGCCGAGCGAGGCGAGGGTGCCGGCGGCGCCGGCGAACTGACCGATTTCCACCCGTGGGCGCAGCTCGACCAGGCGCTCGGCGTGGCGGTCGAACATGCTCAGCCACACCGCGCACTTGTAGCCGAAGGTGATCGGCAGGGCGTGCTGCAAGTGGGTGCGACCGGCCATCGGCGTGTCGCGGTAGCGCTGCGCCAGGTCGGCGAGCAGGCCACGCACGGCCTGGATATCGCGCTCGACGATGGCCAGGGCGGCGCGCACCTGCAGGACCACGGCGGTGTCCATGATGTCCTGGGTGGTGGCGCCCCAGTGCACGTAGCGTCCGGCTTCGCCGCAGGTTTTCGACAGTTGCTCGACCAGGGGCAGGATCGGGTAGCCGACGATTTCGGTCTCGTGCTGCATCAGCGCCAGGTCCAGCGAGGCGTAGGTGGCCTTGGCGGCGATTTCGTCGGCGGCAGCGGCCGGAATCACGCCGCAGCGGGCCTCGGCGCGGGCGAGGGCGATCTCCACTTCGATGTAGCGCTCGATCAGCGCTTTGTCGGAGAACACGCCGCGCATTTCGGCGGTGCCGAACATGTCGCGGAACAGGGCGGAATCGAAGACGGTGGTGGACATGGCGGATCCTTTCTTGTTCGGTATTTGTTCGAAATTAATCGAACTTATTTAATACATCCGAACAAAATGGTCTGCCACATTTGGTACACTGTCAACCCTTTGCCTTCCGTGAACATGAGCCGTCAATGAGCACCCGTGGCCGCTACTCCGATATCGCCAGAGACCTCACCGACAAGATCGCCCGTGGCGATCACCCGGTCGGCTCGCTGCTGCCCACCGAGCTTGAGCTGTGCGAGCTGTACGGCGTGGGGCGACACACGGTGCGGGCGGCCATCGACCAGTTGCAGGGCCAGGGCATGGTCTCGCGGCGACGAAAGGTCGGCACGCGGGTCGAGGCGGCAGCGCCGCGCAGCGGTTATTCGCAGGCGATCGATTCGATCACCGATCTGGTCCAGGTGGCCGAATCCCATGTCCGTGAAATACAGGGCGTGCGCCATTTCGTGGCCGACATCGCCCTGGCCAAGCGCCTGGGGCTGACGCCAGGCGGGCATTACTTCTGCGTGTCGAGCATCAAGGTCGAAAGTGGCGAGCGGCGCTATCCGCTGTGCTGGACCGACGTCTACGCCGAACAGCGCTTCGCCGAGGTGGTGGCCGAGGCCGAGGCGCATCCGGGCGAGCTGATCGCCGCCTTGATCGGCAAGGCCTTCGCCAAGAGCATCGAGTCAGTGGACCAGGAGGTCAGCCCGGTGCAGCTCACCGCCGAGCTGAGCGCGAGCTTGAAAGCGCCCAGCGGCGATCTGGGGCTGAACATCATCCGCCATTACCGCGATCAGGCCGGTGAAATCATCTCGGTGTCCGAAACCGTCTACCCACGCGACCGCTTCACCCTGGTGATGCACATGACCCGCGCCCAGCGCTGAGCGCAGCGGCGCTCAGGCCATGCCGGGCGGGTGGCCGTGGTAGGCCTTGTAGGCGTTGCTGAAGTTGGCCGGGTTGGCGTAGCCCAGGCGATAGGCGATCTGCGCCACCTGCCATTTGCGTTGCAGCAGCAGCGTGCGCGCCAGCTCCATGCGCTGCTGGCGCAGGTACTGCAGCATCGACTGGCCGAATACCTTGGCGAAGGCGCGGCGCAGGGTGGTTTCGCCGACCCCTAGCTGACGCGCCAGCTCCAGTACCGTCGGCGGATCGGCCAGGTGTTCGTCGAGCAGACGCCGAGCCTCGTGGGCCAGGTCCTGCTGGCCGCGCTGCGGCGCGTCGGGCGGGGCTACGCGGCCGGCCACATGCGCTCCCAACTCCACCAGCACGGCCAGGCTCAGGCTTTCCTGGTGCAAGCGCTTGAGCGCGCCGTGGTACGGGCAGTGGTAGAGCTGTTCGAGCAGGCGGCCCACGGCGGGGCAGGCGGGCAGGGCGCTGAAGCGCATGCCATCGCCCAGCAGCGCCAGCAACGGGCGCAGGTTCGGGTCTTCCTCGGCCAACTCGCGCAGGTAACGGCCGGCCACCCGCAGCCCGGCCATGCGCGCGTGGCTGCCGGGGGCCAGGGTGTCGACCGCCTGCATGCTCTCGCTCAGACCCAGCACATGGGGCGTGCCGGCTTCGTACTGGTTCAGCCGACCCTCGATGCGGTGCTGCCACTGGCCGTCCAGCACCTGGACGATGCACAGGCTGCCGGGCAACACCTTCTCGATGCGCAGTGGCTCGGGGAACTGCAGGTCGCAGTCGAAGTACTGCAGGTGCTCGCGCACGGTGTGCGCATGATAGTGGCCCACCGCGCTGCCCATGACCTGCGCCGTGCGGCGGTCGAACACCCCGGCCTGGGCCAGGGATGACGGGCTGTCGAAGCTGAAGTGGGTATCGAGGTAAGGGTTCAGGCTGTTCATGGGGCGAGCGCGTCCGTGAATGAGGTGAGTGACGCGGCGCGCAATGTTAACGCGTCCACATCTTTACCGTCAGCCGTTGTGAGTGGCGGGCCGTTAGTTGTGAGAGACGGCCAAATGGCTTGGCAGTTCCCTGAGGGTCCACTTCAATACTCCACTTTTGACCTCCGAGGAGCGACGAGCATGCTGACGTATCGTAGATGGGCCGCCGTACTGGCCACTTCCGTAGCCCTGTTCATGGGCATCGCGCAGGCCCAGGCCGAAGATCGTCCGCCCGTGGCCGACAAGGTGGTGGCCTATGCCGGCGAGCAAGGCGTGAAGGTGTGGACCCTGCGCATCGGCGAGCGCAGCGCCAACGAAGCCCTGGTGCAGGTCGAGGGCGTGGACCACGACTGGAACATGAAGATCCAGAAAATGAAGGTCGAGAAGACCGACAAGGCCACCCGTTACTACACCACCGTCGATGGCCAGAAATTCGCCGCGCTGGTGATCCAGGGTTCGGACAGCTGGGCCGCCAGCGAGCTGTACCTGCCGGGTGAAGCCCAGGCGCTGAAACTGGGTTACTCCGAGTCGTTGTCCGAGCAGGGCAATGCCCAGGCGTTCCTGACCGATTACCTGAACGCACAAAAATAAATTCCCCTTCTTTTGCCGAGAGCCTTGCCCATGAGCACGCCAGACCAGCCCAACTCGCTTAACGCACTGTCCGACTCGCTTGGCGCCGAATACGACCAGTCCCGCGCCGCCCAGCGCGAGCAGGTGATCGCCGAGCTGAAACAGGTGATCGACCAGGTGCCCGAGCAGATCGAGTTCACCAACACGCCGCGCTTCAAGGTGTGGGGGCCGATCCTGCTACTGGTCAGCCTGGCCATCGCCTTCGGTGGGATGAAGACCGGCAGCGCTGGCCTGACCTGGCTTGGGGTGATCATGGCGGTGCTGTTCGGGGTCATGTCGTGGCAGCACCGCACGGCCGGCACGCAGGTGTTCATGCGCCTGAATCGCCGGCAGTTGTGGGTCGACTCGCTGTCGGCGCCGGTGGAAATGGCCGATGTCGAGGACATCAGCGTCAAGGACGAAGGCCAGGTGATGCAGCAGAAGCTCGACCTGAGCAGCGAGGCTGTATTGCCCACCCACCGTGCCGCGAAATTCCAACTGTTCGGCAACCAGGCCATGGCGTTGAAAAAGCCGCGTCCGCATATCCGCATCATGTCCGCCGGCATCATGACCGCTGGACGCCGGGTGCATGTGGACGAAATGAGCGCGATCCTGGCCGCCTACCGCGATGCTGCGCGTGCGCAGCGTCAGTTGGACCTGCTGCTGCGTCAGGGATGACGGCGCCGCATCGAAACGCTTTTCAGCGTCGCTTTCCCCTATCCAGAGAGTGTTTTGCGTGAATAACCCAGAAAAACCCGACCCGCTGAACGAACCATCCGGCAGCGACGCCTCAGGGTCCAGCCAGGCCCAGCTCGGCCGCGTGATCGCCGAGCTCAAGCAGACCCTCGAACGCGTGCCCGAGCAGACCGAGTTCACCAACTCTCCCCGCTACAAACTGTGGGGACCGGTGATCGCCCTGGCCGGCGTAGGCGGCGTGTTCTTCGGCCTCTCCAGCGGCAAGCTGCTGGTGGTGCTGTGCGGCGTGGCGCTGGTGCTGTTCGGTGCCGCCCTGTTCTGGCAGCACCGTAACGCCGGTACCCAGGTGTTCATGCGCCTGACCCGTCGTCAGGTCTGGGTCGATACCCTGTCGGCGCCGGTGGACCTGGCCGATGTCGAAGACATCAGCGTCAAGGAAGAGGGCCTGCTCACCACCCAGGAACTGACCCTGAGCCGCGAGGCCATCCTGCCGACCCACCGGGTGCGGCACATGGTGTTCTTCGCTGACCAGGCCGTGGTCGATACGGAGCCCGAGCCCTGCATCCGCATCATGTCGGCCGGTTTGATGAGCGGTGGGCGCAAGGTATCGGCGCGCGAGATGGCGGCGTTGCTGGAGGCGTATCGCGATGCCGCCTGCGCCGAGCGTCAGCTTGCGGTGGTACAGCCGCGTGGATGAGACCGCTCGCGAAGCGCATCTGAGCGACTTGCAGCGTCTGGCCGACGGGCCGACCGAACGCCTGGAGATCCGTGAGTCCTCGCGTGGCAAGTCGGTGGCCTGCGCGGTGTTCGGCGGGCTGATGGTGGCCCTGGGAGGCTGGTTGTCGTGGATCTTTGTGGTGATCGGCATCACGCCCGGCAAGCCCGTGTTCCTGCTGGCCTGGGCCGTCAGCCTGGCGCTGGTGTTGGCCGGTGTCGCCGCGCTGGCCTTGGCCGACGCATTGCGCCGCCGGCATGGCCAGTGTGTCCTGGCCCTGACCCCGAACACCCTGGCGTTCTCCAACTCGAACAGTGCGGTGCCGCTGCACACCTTTTCGGGCTTCGAGATCGACCAGCGCCACCTGAGAACGGTACTGACCTTTCGAGTCGCCGCGCACGCCCGCGCACCGGCGCTGCAAGCCGCCTGCTTCAAGTCGCTGACCGCGCCCGATGCCCATCCGGTGGCCGGCGGCCTGAGTGTTGAGCTCTGGCTGTGCGTGCCCACCCTCGATGGCCAGCGCATCGACTTCGAGGCGCTGACTTCCCTGCTGCTGGACTACATCGAAGCGGCGCAGGCGCGGCGCACCCTGGGCGAGCTCTATCCACAGGTGCAGCGCTTCGGTGCTGCGCGCTGAAGTCATCGAGTAGGAGATACGCCGGTGAACCTGACCAAACGCCTGTGGTGGGCGCTGCCCGTGATCCTGCTGCCACTGCTGCTCATGGCCTGGACCGCCCAGCAGTCCTGGCGCGCCAACCATGACCTGGAAACCGCCGAGATCATGCGCCAGTGGATCGCCACGTCCGACGACACCTTGCTGGCGAAGTTGTCGGCGCGTGAGCGCAATGAAGTGATTCGCCCAGAGGATCGCGCTCACTCTTTCCAGCACCAGATCGACCGGGTCGACGCCGACGCCGGCTCGCTGCACCTGCGCGCCTGGCTGGGCGAGTTGGCGTACTGGCTGGCGGTGGCGGCGCTGCTGGCAGGCATCGGCACCTGGCTGAAGATCCGCATCGACGCCTGGCGGGCGCGGCTTTCGCAAGACTTTCTGGAACAGCGCCTGGCACGCAGTTGGCACGTGCTGGGACGCTGCCTGATCGGTTACACCGGCCTGCTGGTGGGCGCGCTGGGGCTGGCGCTGCTGTACGAGATCAGTTGGGGCTACAGCAACTTCAAGCAGGGCGGCTTGAGCGCGCTGATCATCGTGCTGTCCATGGTCTCGATGATCTGTGCTGGCGTGGTGATGATCGACCGCTTGCGTCGGCAGTGGACGGTGCTGGAGTCGCCATCGTCGAGCTTTTTGGGACGCCCTCTGAGCCTGCAACAGGCGCCGGCGGTGTGGGCCTGGGTGCGCAGCCTGGCCGAGCAGGTCGGGGCGCCGACACCCGACCATCTGGTGGTGGGGTTGGACCAGTCGTTCTTCGTCACCAGCGTGCCGGTGGTCCTGCAACCATCGGGTCAAGCGCTGCACGGTCGCACGCTGTACCTGCCGCTCACCGCGCTATGCGCACTCAGCCAGGCCGAGACCGCCGCGATCATCGGCCACGAGCTGGGGCATTTCCGCTCCCAGGACACCGAGCGCAGCAGTGCCCTGGCTGCGCAGTTCGGCCTGATGTGCGCGCACTACGCCAGCCTGACCGAGGACGATGGCCCGCCGCCTTGGTTGGAACGACCGGCGCTGTGGATGGCGGGGCAGTTCCTGGAGCAGTTCGAGCGTGCGGTGCAGCACTGGAGCCGGGTGCAGGAGCTGGCGGCGGACCGGGTCGGGGCGCAGGTGGCCGGCACGCAGGTGTTTGGCCAGGCGCTGTTGCGGATCATCGCCCTGGACGAGGCGCTGCCCCAGGTGTTGGCGGCGCGCGCGGGCGATAACCTGCTGCAGGCCTGGCAGGGGCATCTGCGCGAGCATCCCTTGGTGCTGGACGAGCAGGTGTTGCAACACGCCCTGGCCCACCCGTTCGACAGCCATCCACCGACCGCGCTGCGTTTGCGTGAGCTGAAGGTCAAGGCCGACGCCGAGCTGTTGGCGACCGCCACGCGGGTGCCCAGCGAGGAAGACCGGCGCTGGTTCGAAGGGTTGCTCGGTGCCCAGCAGGCGCCCCGCCGAGGGGCTTCGGTATGAGCAGCGATTGCGCTTCGCTCGACGATTTGGCGCAGTCGCTGGGTCGTGAGTTCGACGCACGCATGGACGCCCGCCGTCGTGCAGCCATCGCCGAGCACGAGGCCCAGCTCGCGGCTGTGCCGCCGGTGACTGAACTGACGCAGTCGCCCCAGGTGCGCGGGATGTTGGCGGTGGGCGTGGTGGTGTTCTCCGGGCTGGCGCTCTGGTGCCTGAAGGATGCCTGGCCGGTGAGCGTGCCGCTATGGCTGTTGGCCGTGTTGGCGATCCGCAGCCTGTGGCTGCAGCGTGACCCGGGGCAGCAGCCGCTGCTGCGCCTGACCCATGAGCGGTTGTGGTTCGCGTGCCTGGACCGGGAATTGGCCTTGGTCGACCTGGTCGAGGGGCGGGTCAGGCAGGGGCGGGACCTGCACATCGTGCTCACCCTCAAGCCAGGCACAGCCCTGCCGCGCCCACGCAATCGGCTGGGGCCTTGGATGCCCAGGGCCAAGGTCAAAGGCGGTGTCCAGCCGCAGGTGACGCTGATCTGCTACGGGCTGACGCTCCAGGGCCAGTCATTGGATGCGCAGGCGTTGATGGATCTCTTGCGCGCGTACGATGCGTGCGCGCAGGCCAAGCTCCGGCTTGACGCCTTGTACGCACAGGGGTGATGGGTTGAATTGGCCTGTGGCGTGCACACAGTCCTCATTCTGATTGGGGCCGCTGCGCGGCCCATCGCGACGCAAGGCCGCTCCCACAAAGGCCTGAGCCACGCCTCAACAGTGGACAGGTGTTCAACGATCGGTGCGCAGCTCAGATTCATGTAGGAGCGGCCTTGTGTCGCGATCGGGCGCGTAGCGGCCGCAAAGCAGACGATGCGCAACGGCCTGACACACCGCCCCGTCACCAGGCCGGGTCCTAAACCATCTGCACAGGCGCGTCGTCCGGCATCAGCGTGGCGATCAGCGCGCGGACGGTGCCGGGCAGGGCATCGAGTTCGCGCACCAGGATGCTGCGCTCGCGGATCGCCCAGGATTCGTCCAGGGCGATGGTCACCAGGTTCATGGTGCGGCTGTGACGCAGCGCCGCCGACTCGGGAATGATGCCGATACCCACGCCGGCCTCGACCATCCGGCAGATCGCCTCGAAACTCGACATCTGGATGCGCAGCGCCAGGCTCTGCCCCATGCGTTCGACATGGTCGCGCAGAAAGGTCAGCAGCGTGCTGCCGTCGTGCAGGCCGATGTGCTGGTAGGCCAGGGTCTGCTTCAACGTCACCTGCCGCCGCCCGGCCAACTCGTGGCCGGCCGGCACGATCAACACCAGACGGTCGGTGCTGAAGCGGATCACCTGCAACCCCGACGCTTCCACGGGCCCGGCGATGATGCCCATGTCGCTGCTGCCGTCGAGCACGCCGCGCACGATGTCCCGTGACAGCCGCTCCTGCAGGTCCACCGTGACCCCAGGGCGCTCGGCGAGAAAACCGGCCAGCACCTCGGGCAGGAATTCGGTGACCGCCGTGGTGTTGGCGAAGATGCGGATATGCCCGGCCGAGTCGGTGCCGAAGCGGGTGAACTCGGCTTTCAGATAGTCCACCTGACGCATGATCAGCCGCGCGTGGGTGAGCAGCTTGTGCCCGGCCGGGGTGAGCTCCACGCCACGGCTGTCGCGGTACAGCAGGCGCGTGTCGAGCTGCGCTTCGAGCGCCTTGATCCGCGCGCTGGCCGCCGCCGGCGAGAGGAAGGCGCGGCGCGCGCCCTGGGTCAGGCTCGGCGACTCGCCGATGTGGATGAACAGCCGCAGGTCTGCCAGATCGAAGTGCATGGGGAGGTCCTGTCACGGTGATGGCGTTCGGCAGTTATGAACGCTGGCTTACGCAAATGCAAATTCACAGAATGCCGGGCGCCTCGCATCATCGGTTGAAGGGCAGTGGCGAGCGTCGAGCTGTAAGCGGCAAGCCGGTCGCGCAGAGCCTGCAGGTCGCCGCTTGGCACTGCTTCCTCACACAATAACAAGACGCAGAGGCCCCACTCATGACTGCTCCGATGCACCCTACCGACTACAGCGCCTGGATCGGCCGCACCGAAGAGGCCTGGGATGTGCTCAGCCGCAATCTGGTCAAGCGCATTGCCGCCACCTTTGGCGAAACGGCGCCGGGGCATGGCGAGGCGCTGCCGCCGTTGTGGACCTGGTGCTTTTTCCAGGAGCCGGTCGATGAGGCGCAGTTGGGCGGCGATGGCCATCCGGCACGGGGCGGTTTCCTGCCGCCGGCCGACAACCGCAACCGCATGTGGGCCGGCGGGCGGGTCGAGTTCATCGAGCCGTTGATCGTTGGCGGTGAGGCCCATCGCCTCTCCACCATCACCCACATCGAAGAGAAGCTCGGACGCAGCGGCGCCTTGCTGTTCGTCACCGTGCGCCATGACTACAGCCAGGACGGCCGGCTGTGCGTGCGTGAAGAACAGGACATCGTCTACCGCGAGCCCAACCCGCCCAAGACCGGCAGCGGCCAGGGCTGCGAAGCGGGCCAGTGGAGCGAAACCATCGCACCGACGTCGACCCTGCTGTTCCGCTACTCGGCCGTCACCTTCAACGGCCACCGCATCCACTACGACCAGCCCTACGTCACCCACAGCGAAGGCTACCCCGACCTGGTGGTGCACGGTCCGCTGATCGCCACCCTCAACCTGCGCGCATTCAGGCGCGCCCACCCTGACAAGCGCGTGCGTCATTTCGCCTACCGCGGCCTGCGCCCGCTGACCTTGCCCACACCCTTCCAGGTGAGCGGCTGCCTCGACGCGCCCGGCACGGCCCGGCTGTGGGCCGGCAACGCCGATGGCATCGCCCAGAGCGCCGACGTGACCTTCGACTGACCCTCAGCAGAGACGCCCCCATGCACAGCTACGACAGCGATGACCTCACTGCCATCCGCGAAGGCGTGCGCGCCTTGTGCGCCGAATTCCCCGCCGAGTACTGGCGCCAGCTCGACGAGCGCAAAGGCTTTCCGGAAGCCTTCGTCAAGGCCATGACCGACGCCGGCTGGCTGTCGGCGATGATCCCGGAACAGTACGGCGGCTCGGGCCTGGGCCTGGCCGAGGCCTCGGTGATCCTGGAGGAGGTCAACCGCTGCGGCGGCAACTCCGGGACCATCCACGGGCAGATGTACAACATGTTCACCTTGCTGCGACACGGCAGCGAGGCACAGAAACGTTTCTATCTGCCCAAGCTCGCCAGCGGCGAACTGCGCCTGCAATCGATGGGCGTCACCGAACCGACCACCGGCACCGACACCACCCAGCTCAAGACCACCGCCGTGCGCCAGGGCGACCACTACCGGATCAACGGCCAGAAAGTGTGGATCTCGCGTGTGCAGCACTCGGACCTTATGATCCTGCTGGCGCGCACCACGCCGCTGGCCGAGGTGAAGAAGAAGTCCGAAGGCATGTCGATCTTCCTGGTCGACCTGCGCGAGGCCATCGGCCAGGGCCTGACCGTGCAGCCGATCGCCAACATGGTCAACCACGAGACCAACGAGCTGTTCTTCGACAACCTGGAGATTCCCGCCAGCAGCCTGATCGGCGAGGAGGGCAAGGGGTTTCGCTACATCCTCGACGGCCTCAACGCCGAGCGCACGCTGATCGCCGCCGAGTGCATCGGCGACGGTCGCTGGTTCGTCGAGAAGGCCAGCCAGTACGCCCGCGACCGCGTGGTGTTCGGCCGTCCGATTGGCCAGAACCAGGGCGTGCAATTCCCCATCGCCGAAGCCCATATCGAACTGGAGGCCGCCGACCTGATGCGCTGGCGCGCCTGCGCCGAGTACGACCGTGGCGCCAATGCCGGGGCCGCGGCGAACATGGCCAAGTACTTGGCGGCCAAGGCCTCGTGGGAGGCGGCCAACGCCTGCCTGCAGACCCACGGCGGCTTCGGCTTCGCCAACGAATACGACGTCGAGCGCAAGTTCCGTGAAACCCGCCTGTACCAGGTGGCGCCGATCTCCACCAACCTGATCCTGTCGTACGTGGCCGAGCACCTGCTCGAGCTGCCGCGCAGCTTCTGAGGGCCTGACCATGCGCGATACCCAGGCCCTGGCCGGCTTCCTCGCCGAACTTCGCTACAGCGACATTCCCACGACCGTGCTGGACCGTTCCGAAGACCTGTTCCTCGACTGGCTCGGCTCGGCCCTGGCCAGCCAGGGCTCGCACCCGATCCCGCTGTTCGAGCGCTATGCCGAGCGCATGGGCCCGTCTTCGGGCCGGGCGCGGGTGCTGACCAGCGGGCGACGCACCTCGCCGTACTTCGCCGCGCTGGTCAACGGCGCCGCCTCGCACCTGGTGGAGCAGGACGACCTGCACAACAGCTCGGTGCTGCACCCGGCCACCGTGGTGTTCTCCGCCGTGCTGGCGGCGGCCCAGGACCTGGGCAAGTCCGGCCAGGAGCTGCTGCTGGCTGCCGTGGCCGGCTACGAGGCGGGCATTCGCATCGGCGAGTTCCTTGGCCGCTCGCACTACCGCATCTTCCACACCACCGCGACGGTCGGCACCCTGGCCGCTGCGGTGGGCGTGGGCAAGCTCATGGCCTTCGACCGCGAGCAGTTCGTCAACCTGCTGGGCAGCGCCGGCACCCAGGCCGCCGGGCTGTGGGAGTTCCTGCGCGATGCGGCCGACTCCAAGCAGTTGCACACCGCCAAGGCCGCCGCCGACGGCCTGCTGGCCGCCTACCTCACCGCCGATGGCCTGACCGGGGCGCGCAATGTGCTCGAAGGCGAGCAGGGATTGGCGGCGGGCATGTCCCGCGATGCCGATCCGTCGCGCTTGTCCGACCGTCTTGGCACCCGCTGGGCGTTGGCGGAAACCTCGTTCAAGTTCCACGCCTCGTGCCGCCACACCCATCCCGCCGCCGACGCCCTGTTGCAGCTGATGCAGCGCGAAGGGCTGGCGCACGGGGACATCGCCGAGGTGGTCACTCGCGTGCATCAAGGCGCCCTCGATGTGCTGGGGCGGGTGAGCACGCCGACCACGGTGCACCAGGCCAAGTTTTCCATGGGCACCGTGCTGGGCCTGATCGCCGTGCACGGTCGTGCGCAGTTGCTGGAGTTTCGCGACCTGGCCCTGAGCGACCCGCAGGTGGAGGCGTTTCGCGACAAGGTGCGCATGCAACTGGACCCTGAAGTGGACGCCGCCTACCCGGCGCGCTGGCTGGGCCGGGTCGAGGTGCGCGGTGTCGATGGCCGCACCTTCAGCGCGGCCATCGACCAACCCAAGGGCGATCCGGGCAATACCCTCAGCCGTGCCGAACTGGAGGCCAAGTTCCAGCGCCTGCTGGCCTATGCCGGGCAGCGCAGCGCGGACGAGGGCCGGGTATTGATCGAGCGTGTCTGGCAACTGCGCGATGCGCAGTCGCTGGCCGATCTGCACTGACTACCGAACAGGAATTCGCCATGACTCAATCGGCTCCCCGCCCGCTGGACGGCATCACCGTCGTCAGCCTGGAACATGCCATCGCCGCGCCGTTCTGCACCCGCCAACTGGCGGACCTGGGCGCGCGCGTGATCAAGATCGAACGCCCCGGCAGCGGCGACTTCGCCCGTGGCTACGACCAGCGCGTTTCAGGTCTCGCCTCGCACTTCGTGTGGACCAACCGCTCCAAGCAGAGCCTCACCCTGGACCTCAAGCAGGCCGAGGCCGACGGCATTCTCCACGGGCTGTTGGCCAAGGCCGACGTGCTGGTGCAGAACTTGGCGCCGGGCGCGGCGGCGCGCATGGGCTTGTCGTTCGAAGCCCTGCACGCGCGCTATCCACGGCTGATCGTGTGCGATATCTCCGGCTACGGCGAGGGCGGGCCTTACGAGAAGAAGAAAGCCTACGACCTGCTGATCCAGAGCGAAGGCGGCTTCCTCTCGGTGACCGGTGGGCCGGGCGAGGAGCAGATGGCCAAGGCCGGTTGCTCGGTGGCCGACATTGCCGCCGGCATGTACGCCTACACCGGCGTGCTCTCGGCGCTGCTGCTGCGCGACAGGACCGGCGTGGGCAGCCGTATCGATGTGTCGATGCTGGAAAGCCTGGTGGAGTGGATGGGCTACCCGATGTACTACGCCTACGACGGCGCGCCGCCGCCGCCGCGCGCGGGGGCCTCGCACTCGACCATCTACCCCTACGGACCGTTTCCCACCGGTGGCGGCGGCACGATCATGCTCGGCCTGCAGAACGAGCGCGAATGGCAGGTGTTCTGCGAGCAGGTGCTGCTCGACCCGGCGCTGGCCAGCGACCCGCGCTTCTCGGCCAACTTCCGCCGTTCCGAGCATCGTGAGGTGTTGCGCCAGATCATTGTCGATGGCTTCGCCACGCTGTCGCTGGACGAGGTGGTGGCGCGCCTGGAGGCGGCGCAGATCGCCAATGCCCGGGTCAACGACATGCACGGCGTGTGGCAGCACCCGCAGTTGGCGGCCCGCGACCGCTGGCGCCAGGTAGACAGTCCGTCCGGTGCGCTGCCGTCGCTGCTGCCGCCAGGGCGCAACAGCGCCTTCACGCCGCGCATGGACCCGGTGCCGGGCCTGGGCGAGCACAGTGCGGTGATTCTCGAAGAGCTGGGGTTCTCCCGCGATGACCAGGCCCGGCTCGCTGCCGCCGGTGTGGTGTAAGGACATGGAGCCGATACCGATGCAACGATCCATCGTGCGTTCCGCGCTGTTCGTGCCGGGCAGTCGTCCCGAGCGTTTCGCCAAGGCCCTGGCAGCCGGGGCCGATGCCGTGATCGTCGATTTCGAAGACGCGGTGGAGGAAGCGCTCAAGGCCCAGGCCCGCGACAACCTCGCCGCCTTCCTCGGCGCCCAGCCGCAGGCGCGGGTGTGGGTGCGGGTCAATGCCCCGCAGCACCCCGGCCATGCCGACGATCTGGCGTTCTGCGCCCTGCACGCGGGGGTGGTCGCGGTGCTGCTGCCGAAGGTGGAGAGCGCCGCGCAGGTGGCGCTGGCCTGGCGCACCGGCAAGCCGGTGCTGCCGATCATCGAGACGGCCAGGGGCTTGCTGGCGCTGGAACGCATCGCCGGGGCCGAGGGCGTCGAGCGCCTGTCGTTCGGCAGCCTCGACCTGGCGCTGGACCTGAACCTCAACAGCGAAAGCGCTGCCGCGCAGCGTTTTCTCGACCAGGCGCGCATGGCCGTGCAGTTGCATTCGCGAGGGGCCGATCTGGCGCCGCCGCTGGACGGCGTGTTCCCGGCCATCGGCGATCCCGAGGGCCAGCAACGGGCCATGCGCCATGCCTACGACATGGGTTATGGCGGGGCGCTGTGCATTCATCCCAGCCAGGTGCCGTTGATTCATGGTGTGCTGGCGCCGAGCAGCGACGAGCTGGCCTGGGCGCGGCGGGTGGTCGAGGCCAGTGTTGCGGCCAAGGGCGCCGGAGCGTTCCAGCTCGACGGGCAGATGGTCGATGCGCCGGTGCTGTTGCGCGCGCAGCGGCTGTTGGCATTGGGCTGATCGCGAGCGGTTGACCCTCGGCCAACACGCCAGCGCGAGGCGGGCGTTCACCCCAGCCAAACGCAGGCTTACACAAAAGCAGATTCTGCACACACGCCCACATGGGCCATCGTACCCTTGGCATGCTTCCCTGCTGATCCATCCAACAACAATAAAAGGTGACATCGATGTTGAAGCTGACCCAGGCGCTGTTGTGCGCCGCCGCCGTCTCCATGGCCGGGCTCGCCCACGCCGCCGACCCTGTGATCATCAAGTTCGCCCACGTGGTGGCCGACAGCACGCCCAAAGGCCAGGGCGCGCTGATGTTCCAGAAACTGGTGGAGGCCGACCCGCAGCTCAAGGGCAAGGTCAAGGTCGAGGTCTACCCCAACTCTTCGCTGTTCGGCGACGGCAAGGAAATGGAAGCCCTGCTGCTGGGTGACGTGCAGATGCTGGCGCCGTCGCTGGCCAAGTTCGAGCACTACAACAAGCAGGTGCAACTGTTCGACCTGCCGTTCCTGTTCAACGACCTGGCCGCCGTCGACCGCTTCCAGCATGGCCCGCAGGGCAAGGCCTTGCTCACCTCCATGGAAGACAATGGCATTCATGGCCTGGCCTATTGGCACAACGGCCTCAAGCAACTGTCGGCGAACAAGAAGGTGATCCTGCCCAAGGACGCCCGTGGCCTGAAGTTCCGCGTGCAGGCTTCCAGCGTGCTTGAGGAGCAGTTCAAGGCCATCCGCGCCAACCCGCGCAAGATGAGCTTCGCCGAGGTCTACCAGGGCCTGCAGACCGGTACCGTCAACGGCACCGAGAACACCTGGTCGAACTACGAGAGCCAGAAGGTCAACGAAGTGCAGCCGTTCTTCACCGAGACCAACCACGGCCTGATCGACTACATGGTGATCACCAACGCCAAGTTCTGGAACAGCCTGCCCGAAGACGTGCGCGGCGAACTCCAGGCGATCATGGACAAGGTCACGGTCGAGGTGAACAAGCAGGCCGAGGAACTGAACCTGGCCTCGCGGCAGAAAATCATCGACGCCAAGACCAGCGAGATCGACGCGCTCACCCCCGAGCAGCGTGCACAGTGGCGCGAGGCCATGCGTCCGGTGTGGGACAAATTCTCCGAGCAGATCGGCGCCGACCTGATCAAGGCCGCCGACGCCGCCAACACCCCGTCCTGATCGACGTCACCGCCTACGGCCGCCTGTTCGCCAGGCGGCCCGGCCCCTTCCTGTCCGGAGATTGCCCATGCAACGGATCAGATACGTCTGGGAGCATTTCGAGGAAGGCATGATCGCCTTTCTCCTGGCGGCCATGACTTTGATCACCTTCATCTACGTGGCCCTGAACAACCTCTACACGCTGTTCTACAGCCTCAGCGACCGCTTCAGCTTCGCCAGCGAGCCGCTGCTCGACATTGGCGATCACCTGATGGGGTACGCCCAGGAAATGACCTGGAGCATCGCCCTGACCAAGGCGCTGTTCGGCTGGCTGATCTTCTTCGGCATCGCCTATGGCGTGCGCACCGCCGGCCACCTGGGCGTCGACGTACTGGTACGACGTGCGCGCAAACCCGTGCAGCGCGTGTTGGCGATGATCGCCTGCGCCTGCTGCCTGGCCTACGCCGGGTTGTTCCTGATCGCCAGCCTGAAGTGGGTGAGCGCCGTGCTCGCCGCCGGCATCGGTGCCGAGGACCTGGACCGCTACGGCATCCAGATCGGCCACATCGCCTTGATCGTGCCGTTCGGCTTCGCCCTGATCATCGTGCGTTACCTGGAAATCCTCTACCGCATCGTCACCCACCGCCAGACCGGACTGGGCCTGGCAGACGAAGCCGCCGAGGCGAGCAAACTGGCCAACCCGGGCGAGGAGTCACACTGATGACCGTCATCTGCCTGTTCCTGCTGCTGTTCGTGTTCATGTTCCTGGGCGTGCCGATCGCCATTTCCCTGGGGCTGTCCGGCGCGGTGTCGATCCTGCTGTTCAGCCAGGACTCGCTCAGCTCGCTGGCGATCAAGCTGTTCGAGACGTCCGACAGCTACACCTTCCTGGCCATCCCGTTCTTCCTGCTGTCGGGCGCGTTCATGACCACCGGTGGCGTGGCCCAGCGCCTGATCGATTTCGCCAACGCCTGCGTCGGCCACATTCGCGGCGGCCTGGCGATTGCGGCGGTGCTGGCGTGCATGCTGTTCGCCGCGTTGTCCGGTTCATCGCCCGCCACCGTTGCGGCGGTGGGCTCGATTGCCGTGGCCGGCATGGTGCGCTCGGGCTATCCCAAGGAATTCGGCGCCGGGATCATCTGCAACGCCGGTACCCTGGGCATCCTGATTCCGCCGTCGATCGTCATGGTGGTGTACTCGGCCGCCACCGAAACCTCTGTGGGCAAGCTGTTCATGGCCGGTGTGGTGCCGGGCATTCTGCTGGGCCTGTTCCTGATGGTGACCATCTACATCGTGGCACGCATCAAGAAGCTGCCCGCGCAGCCACGGGTCAGCTTCGCCGAATGGCTGCGCACCGCGCGCCGGGCGTTCTGGGGGCTGTTGCTGCTGGTGATCATCCTCGGCGGCATCTACAGCGGCATGTTCACCCCCACCGAAGCGGCGGCGGTGGCGGCGGTGTACTCGGCGTTCATCGCCCTGTTCGTGTACCGCGACATGAGCTGGCGCGAGTGCCCCAAGGTGCTGCTCGAGTCCGGCCGGTTGACCATCATGCTGCTGTTCATCATCGCCAACGCCATGCTCTTCGCCCATGTGCTGACCACCGAGCAGATTCCTCAGCAGATCACCCAATGGGTGCTGTCCGAAGGCCTGACGCCGCTGGGCTTCCTGATCATGGTCAACGTGGTGCTGCTGGTGGCCGGCAGCTTCATGGAGCCGTCGGCGATCATCCTGATCCTGGCGCCGATCTTCTTCCCCATCGCCATGAAGCTGGGTATCGACCCGATTCACCTGGGCATCGTCATGGTGGTGAACATGGAGATCGGCCTGGTGCACCCGCCGGTGGGGCTGAACCTGTTCGTCACCAGTGCGGTGACCGGCCTGACCCTGGGCCAGACCATTCGCGCGGCGCTGCCGTGGTTGTCGATCCTGCTGCTGTTCCTGGTGCTGGTGACCTACGTGCCGTTCATCTCGCTGGCCTTGCCGGCCTGGTTGGGCATGCCGTAGCCGGTGCGCGAAGGCGGCGGGCGACCGGTGGTGCGATAAGGACGCAGCGCAACTCCCAGGGCTTGGATATCATATCGCCAGTAATGCAACGCAACCTTTCGAGTGCCGCCCGGGTCGAAGGTTGCGTTGCCCGTGCCGGGCTTGCGTTGCCCGTGCCGGGCTTGCGCAGCCCGCACCGGCGTGCCTTGCAGATATTCCTTGTCAGCCATGGAAAGGCGCCCCGTCTTCCTTCGAGTACCCCAATCATGCTGCATCTCTTCCGCCGGTCCGGCGAGCTTCAGGCGCTCAAACAGCTGACCCAATCTTTGTCCCTTTCAGGCCAAGGCCCGGCCAACTGGATGGCCGTGCAACAGGCCTGGACCTCCCGTGAATCGCAGGCCGCGCAGGACCAGGCGCGCATCGCCGAACTCGAGCGCGAGCTGGAGTCGGCGCGTCAGTTGCTGGCCGAGGCCGACGCCACGGCGCGCGCTTCGGAAACCCGCTTCGACCTGGTCAACCGCGCCTCCAGCGAGGGCCTGTGGGACATGGAGGTGGTCGCGGGCGACCCGGTCAACCCGCGCAACCGCTTCTGGTGGTCGCAGCAGTTCCGCGAAATGCTCGGCTTTCGCAACGAGCAGGACTTTCCCAACGTGTTGGCCAGCTGGGCCGACCGGCTCCACCCGGACGATCGCGCGGCCACGCTGGATGCCTTCGCCCGCCACCTGAACGACAAGTCCGGCATGACGCCCTATCGGGTCAAGAATCGCCTGGCCATGAAGGACGGCAGCTACCGCTGGTTCTTCGCCCAGGGCGAAACCCTGCGCGACGGCCGTGGCACGCCGCTGCGCGTGGCCGGTGCCCTGCGTGACATTCACGATGAGCTCGAGCGCGCGGCCGAGCACGAGGTGATCATCACCCGCTTCGAGCTGGCCCGCGAAATGCTCTCCGATGGCTTGTGGGACATGGAAGTGATCGCCGGGGACCCGGTGAACCCGAAGAACCCCTTCTGGTGGTCGCCGCAGTTCCGCCGTCTGCTCGGTTTCGAGACTGTCGAGGAATTCCCCGATGTGCTCGACAGTTGGGCCTCGCGCCTGCACCCGGACGACAAGGGCTACAGTCTGGACGCCTTCCAGGCGCACCTGAACGACCGCAGCGGCAAGACTCCCTTCGATGTCGAGTACCGGCTGAAGATGAAGAGCGGCGAGTACCGCTGGTTCCGTGCCCGTGGCCAGACCAAGCGCGATGCCAGCGGCGCGCCGCTGCGGGTGGTGGGGGCCTTGGTGGACGTGGACCTGCAGCACCAGCAGAACGCCATGCGCGAGACCGAGGCGGCGCACCAGCGCACCCTGGAATCGAACATCACCAAGCTGACGCAGATCGTCGGCACCATCCAGAGCATCGCCAGCCAGACCAACCTGCTGGCACTCAATGCGGCCATCGAAGCGGCCCGTGCCGGCGAGGCGGGCAGGGGCTTCGCCGTGGTGGCCGATGAGGTGAGGAAGCTGGCGACGCGCACCACCGAAGCCACCGAGCAGGCTGCGGACATGATGCGCGGTTGAGGCGCGGCGGGGCTGCCGTGCAGCCCCGGCCGTGGTGTTCAGTCGTCGGGATTGTCGCGCTCGAAGGTGGTTTCCAACAGCGCTCTCACGGCCTCGCTCGGCGAGCCGAGGTAGTGCTTCTCGAATGCGCCGTCGCTGTCCTCGCGCGTGGCCAGCAAGCCCCACGATTGCGTGCCCTTGGCGTTGAAGACCACCACCAGTTGGTTGTCCTTGCAGTCGTGGGGCTTGCACACGTTACCCACCAGCACCGTGTCGTCGCCCAGCTTGACCTTGCGCAGCGGCGTGGCGGTGCCTTTGGCCTGGCTGATCCACTCCGGCAGCACCAGCATCTTGGCGTAGGCCGCCTTGTAGGGCGCTTTTTGCACCAGATCCGGCAAGTATTGATCGGCGGCAGTGGCCTGAAGGGCGCAGCAGGTGAGCAGGGTTCCCAGCAGCAGAGAGGGGGTGAGCTTCATCGACGACTCCTGTGATGACTGTGCCTGGCGCTGACCATCCGACCCAGGCCGAGCGATGCGCCGCTGCTGTTCAGCGTAGTTGGGATTTACGTACGGTTGTAGACGAATCCATCAGAAAGGCATTCATGTGCCTGCCTAGTGCGCCGCTGCCTATTAAATCCAATCTGTCGAAGTGCGACATATGCGCGCATCGGTGTAGGTATTCATCACGCTTATTTATTAAGAATTACTTTCATTACGGACGCCTCAATGGAAGAACTCTATATATTGGATCCTAAAATAAACATTCAATAAAGCCGCTGTAGGGTCGATATGTTTGGTATGTCCAATTACATTCGAGATTAAAATGAATTTCATAAGAAACGCACGATTATCGACCAAACTTATGACGGCCTTCGGTGTCTGCGCGCTCATCACCTTAGCCATCGGTCTGCTGGGCGGGCGCGGTGTCAGCCAGATGGCGCAGAGCCTCGGCCTGGTGTTCTCCAACAACCTGGTGTCGGTGGCCAAAACCGGGGAGGCCAAGGCCATGGCCATTTCCCAGCAGCGCAACCTTTATTCGTTGATTACCGCCACTGCCGAAAACGCCGATCAAGCGACCAAAGATCAAATCCTGCGGTATATGGCGGCCGACCGTGCCGCCAGCGAAAAAGCCTTCGCCATTTATCGCGCGACGCCGCTGGAAGATGACGAGCGGGCGGCGGGCGATCGCATGGAAAAGTTGTGGCCGGTGTATCAGGCGCAATTGCAGCAGGTGGTCAACCTGGCGCAGGCGGGTGATTTGAAAGGTGCCCGTGCGGTACTGTCGGGTGAGTTGGCACAGTCGTACGACAAGATCCTGTCCGAGTTGACCATCATGGTCGAATCCAACAACCGTCAGATCGGTGAAGGATCTCAGGCTGCCGATGAGTTGGAAAACCAAGTGACCACGGTGTTGTACGCCGGTATCGTCATCGCCTTCATCATCGCCTTTGCCCTGGGTCTGTTCATCAGCCGCCTGATAAGCCGACCCATCGTCGAAGCCGTGACGGCTGCCCAGCGCGTCGCCCAAGGCGATCTGACCCAGAAAGTCTCCAGCACCAGCCGCGACGAAACCGGCGACCTGATCAACGCCATCGGCGACATGCAGAACAGCCTCAAGTCGACCCTGCACCAGATCTCCGACGCCGCCAACCAACTGGCCTCGGCCGCCGAAGAGCTCAACTCGGTGACCGAAGACGGCAGCCGTGGCCTGCTCAAGCAGAACGACGAAATCCAGCAGGCGGCCACCGCCGTCAACGAGATGACCTCGTCGGTGGACGAAGTGGCGCGCAATGCCGTGTCCACCTCCGAAGCCTCGAAAGCTGCCCGCGAACAGGCCGACCAAGGCGTGGGCCAGGCCCGTGAGGCGGTGGCTGCGGTAAACAACGCCACCGTGGAAATCCAGGCCTCTTCGGACACCGTCGAGCACCTGGCCGGCCAGGTGAAAGACATCGCCAAGGTGCTGGACGTGATCCGTGGCATTGCCGAGCAGACCAACCTGCTGGCACTGAACGCCGCCATCGAAGCCGCCCGTGCCGGCGAGCAAGGCCGTGGGTTCGCGGTGGTCGCCGACGAAGTGCGGGCGCTGGCTGCCCGGACCCAGTCTTCGACGGTTGAGATCGAGCAGATGATCGGCAGCGTCCAGGCCCGTGCCGACCAAGCGGTGGTGGCCATGGCCAAGAGCCAGACGCTGGTCAACAACACCCAACAATTGGCCACGGCCACCGGTCAGGCGCTCGAATCCATCGCCTCGGGCATCGCCAGCATCAACGACCGCAACCTGGTGATCGCCACCGCGTGCGAAGAGCAGGCCAACGTGGCCCGCGAAGTGGACAAGAATCTGGTCAACATCCAGGACCTCTCCACCCAGACCGCAGCCGGTGCCCACCAGACCACCGCCTCGGCCCAGGAGCTGTCGCGCCTGGCCATCTCGTTCAACGACCTGGTCGGCCGCTTCCGCCTCTGATCGGCGTCACCCTGAACAGGGCACCCGCTGCAAGCAGCGTGGTGCCCTGTAGGCGTTTAGCGAGCGAGTGGTTTCAGCGGGCGTAATGCATCGACGGTTCGTCGGCGTCCTGCTGCAGGTTGTTGTAGAAGATGCAGCCGATCAGCCGCGAGAACAGCGTGAGGGTTTCTGCCAGGTCAGGATCGTCCAGGGCGGTGCGCGTGATGTCCAGCGCACACAGCGCGCCGTACAAACGCCCATCCGGCAGGAAGATCGGCACGCCGGCATAACTTTCCAGCTTGTACTGACGCACGATCGGCTTTTGCGCGAAGCGCTTCACCTCGCTGATCGACGAAATCAGCAAGGCGCTGGGCAGGGTGCGGAATTCATCGCAGATGGTGGTTTCGATCGGCACGCTTTCGCCGACGTCCGGGCCGATGTCGTCGGGGTCGTGCACCGAGCAGGTGAGCCATTCGTCTTCGTTGAACTTGGCAATCGCCGCGAACTTCATGCGGGTGATACGAGTCACTAGCCTGAGGATGCTGGTGGTGGCTTCGATCTCGGCAATGGCATTTCTCTCGGGTTGAGACAAATACTGCGACAGCTCTAGAGTCTGGGTATGCATGGGCGCTCTTCAATGTGTGTTGTGCTGCACGTGACGATGACGTCGAGCCCACCGCCGACCCTGTATTGACCGACTACCCATCCTGGTCCAAGTCATTGCCCCACATCCAAGTGTGAGGATGCTAGCACGGCGCCTTCGCGCGGCAGCGCTTCGAACAGATGACCTTTACGTGCTGAACTATCCAGGCGGGTTGTTTCCAGCCTGCCCCCAACACTTCAGACATTTTTTTCAGGGAGATAGTTGAATGTATCCGTTGGCCAAACCCTTTGTCTTGACCGTTGGGCTGCTGGCACTGGCAGCCTGCGATGCGGGCAATACTGCCAAGCCCTCGGCCACCGAGGCGCAGGGCTTTTCCTTCGATGGCCACTGGAGCGTCGCCGGTGTGGCGGTGTCCGATGATGGCGTGCAGGCACTGGTCGATAACGACCCAAGCCTGATGAACAGAACCCTCACCTTCAGCCCCGAGCTGCTGAAATGGGATGCCCAGGACGGGCCGGACGATGCGTGCAAAGACCCAAGCATCAATGCGCTATCCAGTACCCCCGCCGCCAACAAGCTGGCCCTGCTCGACAAGCTGGGCATGAGCGATACCACGGCCTATTCCGTGCGCTGTGAAACCGGCTCCTGGGGCCCGGTCAAAGGCGCCGGCCAGATCTTCTACACCACCGCTGCCGGCGACGTGGCGCTGGTCTGGTACGACGGCGCACTGCTCAAGCTCAAACCCGTGCGCTGAGCACAACCGCTCGCACAACCCGCCACAGCGACTACACTGCCCTGACCGCCCCTTGGGGCGAAGGCAGGCATGGGCCCGCCGCACGCGTCACGGCAACCTACCGCGCGTGTGGCCGGGCAGCCCGATCTACGGACAGGTCGGGTCAAGGATTGGTTTTCCATAACCGTCTGGCTGTAAGGGATACACCATGCACACCCTCACTGGAAAAGTCGCCGCCATCACCGGCGCAGCGGCCGGTATTGGCCTGGAATGCGCACGGGCGATGCTCGCCGAAGGCGCCAAGGTCATGTTGATCGACCGTTCCGAGCAGGCCCTGGAGCAGGCCTGCCACGAACTCGGCGGCAACGCCTCACCCTGGGTCGCCGACCTGCTCGATCCCGCGAGCGTCAACGGCCTGCTGCCCGCCATCCTCAGGCGCTACGGCCGCCTGGACATCTTCCACGCCAACGCCGGTGCCTATGTCGGCGGCGACGTGCTCGAAGCGGACCCGGACGCCTGGGACCGCATGCTCAACCTCAACGTCAACGCCACCTTCCGCGCCATCCGCACGGTGCTGCCACACATGGTCGAGCGCTGCACCGGCGACATCGTCATCACCAGCTCAGTGGCCGGCGTGGTGCCGGTGGTATGCGAGCCGGTCTACACCGCCTCCAAGTTCGCCGTGCAGGCCTTCGCCCACACCGTGCGCCGCCAGGTGGCGCGCCACGGCATCCGCGTCTGCTCGGTGCTGCCAGGCCCGGTGGTCACCGCACTGCTCAAGGACTGGCCCAAGGACAAGCTCAACGAAGCCCTGGCCAACGGCTCGCTGATGGAGCCACGCGAAGTGGCCGAATCGGTGCTGTTCATGCTCAGCCGCCCGCGCAACGTCACGGTGCGCGATCTGGTGGTGTTGCCGAGCAATGTCGATCTGTAGAGCGTCCTCGCGAATGCACCCACAATCATAAGAAGAGGTAGACATGATCCTTGATAAATTCAGGCTCGACGGCCAGGTCGCGCTGGTGACCGGCGGAACACGCGGCATTGGTCTGGCGATCGCCCAGGCCCTGGGCGAGGTGGGGGCCTATGTGGTCATCAGCGGGCGCCGCTTCAACGATGCCGCAGCCGCGGTGTTGGAAGAAGCAGGCGTAGCCTTTCGCTTCATCGAAGCCGAACTCACCGAACCCGACGCCGCCGCCCGCCTGGTGGCGCGCGCCCACCAGTGGCACGGCCGACTGGATGTGCTGGTCAACAACGCCGGCATCGCCAGCCACGGCTGCACCGAGCAGTACCCCGACCAGGCCTGGCGCGACGTGATGGCGGTCAACCTCGACGCCGTGTTCCGCTGCTGCCGCGCCGCGCTGCCGATCATGCGCGAACAGGGGCGCGGGGCGGTGTTGAATGTCGGGTCCATGTCGGGGTTGGTGTCGAACGTGCCGCAGCAGCAGGTGGCGTACAACGCGTCCAAGGCGGCGGTGCATATATTGACCAAGAGCTTGGCCAGTGAAGTGGCGGGGCAGGGGATTCGGGTGAATGCCGTGGCGCCGGGGTATATCGAGACGGATTTGTCGCGCGGGGGGATGGAGAATGAGGCGTGGTTTTGTAAGTGGATGGAGATGACGCCGATGGGGAGGGTGGGGCAGCCGGAGGAAGTGGCGGCGGTGGCGGTGTTTTTGTGTTCGGGGGCGGCGAGTTATGTGACGGGGGAGGTTGTGGTGGTGGATGGGGGGTATTTGGTGAGGTGAGGGGAGAGAGGGTCAGATTTTTGTGTGCGGGCCGATAACGGCCTGCCGTCAGGCTGGCCATGCTTTTACCAGGTCGGCCTGACAAATCGATCTCCGTACAGAATCGCGAATTGATTCATCGCATTTTTCCAATCATGGGCTGCTGAGCCCCAGTTTGCCGTGATGTTCCGCAGCCCCAGCCAGATTAGCTTGGTGGCGGCCTCATCCGTTGGGAAGTGACCGCGCGTTTTAATGATCTTGCGTAACTGGGCGTTGATGCTTTCGATCGCGTTGGTCGTATAGATCACTTTTCGAATGCCCGACGGGAAGACAAAGAATGGAGTCACTCTAGGCTCTTCGAGAGAGTCTAGGAAAGCAGGTGCGATTCATTGAGCTATCGTGCTAGCTGGTCTGATGTTTTTGGTTAATTCACTCAGGAGGGTATGCATGCGGGAAAAATACGGTTTGCAGTTTTTCAATAGTGATGGGTCGCTGCTCATGGAGGTTGGCCCACACGTTGTTCGGGAGATGCCCCAGTTTTCTGAAAAAATAGGCGAAATAGCGGCGTGCTGGGCGCAGGCCGAAGTACACCTGAACTGTCTTTTTGCAGTCTTATTAGATGTAACGCCAGACGATGCCGCGTGTAGATTGAAACGATATAAAACGGCGGCACAGGCAGCGGAAGGGGCTAGGGCTATCGCAGCTGATTATCTCGCCGGTGAAGAGCTGAAAAATGTCAATGACATCTTGGATCGGTTGAACTCGATACGGCCTCGCCGAAATCGTATCCAGCATGATGTTTGGGCCAGAAAGGGAGGTGTTGAAGATAAGCTATATGCAGTTCATGCTGACCAGTACCTTGAATTTACGACGAGAATGCTTGAGTTAACAGAGTCGAAGTTTTCTGAGGGTGAAAAGGTCGATCAAATCATACGCTTGGATGAAGAGTTCGCAGGCAAAGTGTCAGCCAGCTTTACGGTGGAGGAGCTTGAAGCTCTTGAATATGAGCTGGGTGAGGTGAGTAAGGACCTCATGACTGCAATGTTCGCTCGGCTTTTGGCCCGTAAAGAAAACTGATGTGGAGAGTTGCGGCTTTGCAGTCGCCCATTCCTTGCGCTACGCCCTCTGTCTATATCAGAGGGGGCTCGGGCGATTATTGGTAGAGCCTGTGCTAGCCCACCCTGCTAAAATCTCCGGCAACTCATGGACAGGAAGACTATCAGCATGCCCGCGATGTGGATGATTCGAGGTGACGGCGGTCGACTTTACGATGATTTTCGTGACCGTAGCCTGGCAGCTATCGGCTGGGCTCAACTTGCCGTTGAAGCTAAGCCCGGTGTTTCTCGCAAAGCCCTTATCCAAGCCTACAAAGACCTCCAGCCTGGTATCAAAGACGCCACTGCCGTTTCCGGCGCCTCGCAGGTTTTCCGCTTCGTTAACGAGATCAAAATCGGCGACACCGTCGTTACATACTCCCCTGCCAACCGCACCTATTTGGTCGGTGCCTTCACAGGCCCCAGTCAGTACCGTGAAGACCTGGCACATGAGGGCATGGCGCTGGCCCGCCCAGTGGAATGGTATTCGCTTGAAGTCGACCGCGATAAGCTCACCAGCGCCAGCCGTAACAGCCTGGGTTCTACATTGACCGTTTTCAATGTCGCTGAAGATGCGCAGAAAGAGCTGCTGGCACTTGCTAGTGGCAAGACACTGTCCGCCTCGGTGAAGGATGCCATCGAAGAAACCGAAGTATTGGAAGACCCATTGAAAGGCGTGCAGGAAATTGCCTTCGAGCGGATCAAGGACCAGATCAACAGCCTGGACTGGGCAGACATGCAGGAGTTGGTAGCGGGCATTCTGCGAGCGATGGGATACAAGACACTCGTCTCGCCTGCGGGCGCTGATCGAGGTAAAGACATCATTGCGTCTCCAGATGGGTTCGGCTTCGAGCCGCCGCGAATCGTGGTCGAGGTGAAGCACCGTGAAGCTCGGATGGGCAGTAATGAGATTCGTAGCTTTCTCGGTGGACGCCACAAGGATGATCGGGGTTTGTATGTGAGCACGGGCGGGTTTACGAAAGACGCGCTGTATGAGGGAGAGCGAGCGAATGTGCATTTGACTATGTGGACGTTGGATGAGCTAGCGCGAACGCTGATGGCGCATTATCCGGCTACTGATCCGCAGACTAAGCGGTTGGTGCCTTTGACTTATTTTTATGTGCCGGCTTGAAGTGGGGTGGTGCTGGTGGCAAGGGTAGGGAGCGGTCATGATCGCTTGATTGTGGTTGAGTTATTTGCATACCTTTGGGCCGGGGTAATTTGAATTCATTCATCATCTTTCTGATTTATAGAGATATTTTATTTTTTGTTTTTGGCCGGAATAGGGTATGTCAGAAATTTTGTGTTCGGGCATAAAATGAGCAAGAGGTGCATGTATGCCAACCAAGAAGAAACCCCTGCGTGACCTACCAAAAATCCCCAAGGAGCTGCTCGAGCAGTTCGGTGAGGGC
>NZ_JAUQOQ010000031.1:0-30410 GCF_030580795.1 Pseudomonas boreofloridensis
TCCGCTTCGCGGCCCTTTCGCGGCACAAGGCCGCTCCCACAAAGTCCGCGCAAACCCTGAAACATGGGGCTGTACGGACCCTGTGGGAGCGGCCTTGCGCCGCGATGGGCTGCGCAGCAGCCCTAATTCCAGCAATACAGATATTAAGTGAACAGCATTACCCCGAGGGGCGGCTCTTCGTCGCGTGGAACGCGCTTACAGCTGCGGACCGGCCGCCTTGATGGCGTCGGAGACGTCGAACTTCTTGAAGTTCTCGGTGAACAGCTTGGCCAGGCCTTTGGCGGCCTCGTCGTAGGCGGCCGGGTCAGCCCAGGTGTTGCGTGGGTTGAGCAGTTCGGTGTCGACGCCCGGGACGGCCTTCGGCACGTCCAGGTTGATGATGTCCAGGTGCTCGGTTTCGGCACCGATCAGCGCGCCGCTCTGGATCGCAGCGATCACGGCACGGGTAGTCGGGATGCTGAAACGCTTGCCAACGCCATAGCCACCGCCAGTCCAACCGGTGTTGACCAGGTAGACCTTGGAGCCGAAGCCTTTGATACGCTTGATCAGCAGCTCGGCGTACTCACCCGCCGGACGCGGGAAGAACGGCGCGCCGAAGCAGGTGGAGAAGGTCGACTTGATGCCGCTGCCCGAGCCCATTTCGGTGGAACCGACCAGGGCGGTGTAGCCGGACAGGAAGTGATAGGCCGCCTGCTCGTTGTTCAGGATCGACACAGGCGGCAGCACGCCGGTCAGGTCGCAGGTCAGGAAGATGACGGCATTCGGCTCGCCGCCCAGGTTCTTTTCGGAACGCTTGGCGACGTGCTCCAGTGGGTAGGCGGCACGGCTGTTCTGGGTCAGGCTGACGTTGGCGTAGTCGGCATGGCCGGCCTCGTCGATGACCACGTTTTCCAGCACTGCGCCGTGCTTGATGGCTTTCCAGATGACCGGCTCGTTCTTCTCGGACAAGTCGATGCACTTGGCGTAGCAGCCGCCTTCGATATTGAAAACGACGCCCTCGCCCCAGCCGTGCTCGTCGTCACCGATCAGGTAACGGCTTTCGTCGGCCGACAGGGTGGTCTTGCCGGTGCCGGACAGGCCGAAGAACAGGGTCACGTCGCCTGCCTCGCCAATGTTGGCGGCGCAGTGCATAGGCAGTACGTCAGCAGCCGGCAGCAGGAAGTTCTGCACCGAGAACATGGCCTTCTTCATTTCGCCGGCGTAGCGCATGCCGGCGATCAGCACCTTCTTCTGGGCGAAGTTGAGGATGACGCAGCCATCGGAGTTGGTGCCGTCACGCTCGGGCACGCACTCGAAATTGGCGACGTTCAGCACCTGCCACTGGTCGCGACCGGCCGGGTTGAACTGGCCGTCTTCCGGGGTGATGAACAGGCAGCGGCCGAACAGGTTCTGCCAGGCGGTCTGGGTGGTCATCTTGACCGGCAGGTAGTGCTCTTGGGCAGCACCGACGTGCACGTGGGAAACGAAGTGTTCCTGAGCGTTGTTGAACGCCTCGACGCGGTCCCACAGGGCATCGAACTTGTCGGCCGGGAACTTGCGGTTGATCGGGCCCCAGGCAATGGCGGCAGAGGTGCTCGGCTCATCGACGATGAAGCGGTCAGCGGGCGAACGACCGGTGCGGTGACCGGTTTCCACGACCAGTGCGCCAGTATCGGCCAGCACGCCTTCCTTGCGAGACAGCGCTTGTTTCACCAGCTCGTCGACGCTCAGGTCGGTGTACACGGTGTTGTTGGCTTGCGTCATGAGATACCCCATCCGGCCCGAGGCCGAGTGCTCCAAACGTTTTGTAGTGGTCTGTTTCAAACTACTACAGCGAAAAAAGTGGCCGGATTATGCCAGAAACGCCCAAAAAAAGTAGGCCCCTCCTGTCGTATCTGCGCTTTTGCGCAGTTAGACAGGAGAATCTCCTGTGATGAAGCGTTTCAGTGGAGAGTTTCTGATGCCCCGTCCGTGCCACCGCCAGCGAACAATTGCGCTACATCGGTTGCATCGAAGAGATAGCGCTCGTTGCAGAACTGGCAATCGATTTCCACCGTGCCGCCACATTCCTCGACCAGCGCCTTGGCATCGGCCTCGCCGAGGCTGACCAAGGCATTGCCGGAGCGCTCTCGGGAGCAACTGCAACTGAAGCGCAGTGGCTCGACATCGAACAGGCGCACAGCGTCCTCGTGATAGAGGCGGTGCAGCAGGGTTTCGTTGTCCAGCGCCCACTCCTCGGCCTTGAGGGTACTGGCCAGGGCCACTACATGCTGCCAACTCTCGTCGCGCTCTTCGTCATCGGGCTGGCGATCGCGCGGCAACTGCTGCAACAACAGGCCACGGGCCTTGCCGGCGGAGGCATCGAGCCAGAAGCGGGTGTTCAACTGCTGGGACTGCACGAAGTAGTTGGTGAAGCACTCGGACAGGTTCGCGCCATCCAGGTCGACGGTGCCCTGGTAGCGCTGGCCTTTGATCGGGTCGATGGTCAGCGTGAGATGACCGTCGGGCATCAGCTCGGCGAGGCCGGCCTCGCTGGCGATCTGGTCGGCCTCGTAGCGGGCCATGCCGCGGATGTCGCGCTCGCCCGAGCACTCGACCATGAGCAGCGGGATGGGCCCTTGCGAGCGCGCCTGGAGAATCAGCAAGCCGTCGAACTTGAGTGCACCGACCAGGAGCGAGGTGGCGGCCATCAGTTCACCCAGCAGCGTGGCGACCGGCTGCGGATAGGGATGGCGCGCCAGCACTTCGCCGTAGCTGTGGTCGAGGGAGACCCATTCGCCACGTACGTCGCGGTCTTCGAAAAGGAAGCGTTGGGTGAAATCGGTGTCAGGTAAATCGCTCATGGTTTCCCGGCTATCTGAATATTCTGAAAAGGATGACAAAATGATTGCAAGAGCCTACAAAGGCCCGTCGAAAGCGCCCACAAGGCGCTGAACTCAAGCTGGCGATCGAGGTATTTTATGGATAATCGGCCACTGTTCCAACCAAGGTGGTCCTGGGGACCGCTGGCATTCTGCACCCTGCTGCCTATTGCACTACTGTGTTTCTGGTTGTGGCCGTTTGGCCAGATCCTGTTTCTGACTTTCGACGAGTGGCTGTTCCGCAGCCTCAACACGCCATTGGCCGACAACGCCGTGTGGCGCTGGATCTGGACCGTGGGCAGCCTGCGGCCCTTCGATATCGTCGTCGGCCTGATCCTGCTCGCCTTGCTGATCAAGGGCGACTGGGTGTTCAAGGCCGTTCAGGTTCGCCAGGCATTCTTCGGCTTTTTCGTCAGCCTGCTGCTGTTAGTGGTGGTGCGCGCGCTGTTTTCCAAGTGGGTCGATGCATCCGGTTGGCAGCATGACAGCCCGTCGATCGTGTTCGACGACGCCGTGCGCCTGAGCCAGTACTACCCGCACCTGGAAGAGCACTGGGAACTGAAAGACCGGTCGAGCAAGAGCTTCCCAGGCGATCACGCCTCGGTGTTGCTGCTCTGGGCACTGTTCATGAGCCTGTTCAGCCGACGCCTGGTCCAAGCCCTGGCGATCTGGGCCCTGGCCACGCTGTTCATGCTGCCACGGCTGGTGGCCGGCGCGCACTGGGGCCAGGACGACTACGTCGGCGGGCTGGGCATGGCCGTGCTGGCACTGGGCTGGACCGTGCACACGCCGCTGGCGGCCAAGGCCAGCGCGGCGCTGGTGCGCTGGACCGCGCCGCTGTTCCGACTGCTGGGCAAGCTGCCGCTGATTGGACGCATGAGCGTGATTCGCGGCGCCTGAACCGCGTGTTGTCGGTCAACCGCGCCGAGCCAACGGCGCGGCTGACCGCACGGTCGAAATCGCCTAGTCGAAACTGCCCTGCAACTGATGAATCTGCCGGCGCTGTTTCTTGTTCGGCCGTCCATCGGTGGTCATCCCCACCGCGCCTGCCTTGCGCAGCTCGGCCGCCTGCTGACGACGCTGCAGGCTCTCGGCGGTTTCCTCGTAGAGGGTCTGCGCCTCAGGCGCGCCGCGCCGTACCAGCGACAACGCCTTGACCACCACGGTCTTTTCATCGAATCCGGTGCGCAGCACGAATTCATCCCCCACCCGAGGTTCCTTGCCCGGCTTGCAACGCTCGCCGCGACAGTGCACCTTGCCACTTTCGATGGCCGCCTTGGCCAGCGCGCGGGTCTTGTAGAAGCGCGCCGCCCACAACCACTTGTCCAGGCGTACCTTGTCGTCTTCTTCCGACTTTTGTGCCATCTCTGTACCTCGAATTCTGTCTTTAACCGAACTGTACTACCGTAGCTGTCGGATGCAAAAAGTCCGTGTGATGCTTACAGTTCACCACCTCGTTCGCAGGCTGTGCTAATTGAAAACATTTGATCATCTGACAGTGATTGGCCTGCGCGAATGGATCGCCTTGCCCAACCTCGGCCTGGCAGGCCTGCGCGCCAAGATCGACACCGGCGCCAGTACCTCGAGCCTGCATGCCACCGACATCGAGCCGTTCGAACGCGATGGCCAACCCTGGGTGCGCTTCACCGCACACCTGGGCTCGGTGGTGCAACTGCGCCATCGCCGCTGCGAGGCGCCGTTGGTGACCATGAAGACCATCAAGAGCTCCAACGGCCACGCCCAGACCCGCTATGTGATCCGCACGCCGCTGGCATTGGGCGATCGGGTATGGGAGGTGGAGTTCACCCTAGCCTGTCGCAAGAGCATGCGCTACCGACTGTTGCTGGGATCGAAGGCGCTGGTACACGGTCAACTGGTAGTGAACCCGGGCCTCAAGTACGTCCAGGACAAACCGGCCTTCGTGGCCACCCTCCCCCCTGTCACAGGTGCTGCATGAAGATCGCCGTGCTTTCGCGTAATCCGCGTCTGTATTCCACCCGCCGGCTGGTCGAAGCCGGCATCCAGCGCGGTCACGAGATGGTCGTGATCGACACCTTGCGCGCCTACATGAACATCGCCAGCCACAAGCCGCAGATCCACTACCGTGGCAAGCCGCTGGAGGGCTTCGATGCGGTAATCCCGCGCATCGGTGCCTCGGTCACGTTCTACGGCTGCGCCGTGTTGCGCCAGTTCGAGATGATGGGGGTCTATCCGCTCAACGAGTCGGTGGCCATCGCCCGCTCGCGGGACAAGCTGCGCTCACTGCAGTTGCTGTCACGGCGCGGCATCGGCCTGCCGGTCACCGGCTTTGCCCACTCGCCTGACGACATTCCCGACCTGATCCAGATGGTCAACGGCGCCCCGCTGGTGATCAAGGTGCTCGAAGGCACACAGGGCATCGGCGTGGTGCTGTGCGAGACCACCAAGGCTGCCGAGTCGGTGATCGAGGCGTTCATGGGTCTCAAGCAGAACATCATGGTCCAGGAGTACATCAAGGAAGCCGGCGGCGCCGACATTCGCTGCTTCGTGGTGGGCGACAAGGTGATCGCCTCGATGAAGCGTCAGGCCAAGCCAGGGGAGTTCCGCTCCAACCTGCACCGAGGCGGCGTGGCCAGCCTGATCAAGATCACCCCCGAAGAGCGCATGACCGCCATACGCGCGGCCAAGGTCATGGGCCTGAGCGTGGCGGGTGTGGATATCCTGCGTTCCAACCACGGACCGCTGGTGATGGAGGTGAACTCGTCACCGGGTCTGGAAGGCATCGAGGTCACCACCAGCAAGGATGTGGCCGGGATGATCATCGAGCATCTGGAGAAACATGGCGGGCCGAATCAGACCCGCACCAAGGGCAAGGGCTGATCCACAGGGTTCGCGGCGCAGGCCGCGAACCCGGCTCACACCGCGTTGCGCGGCAACAACAGACCCAGCGGCAGGCGCACGCGGGCCTCGATACCCCCGCCGGAGCGGTTGCGCAACTCCACATTGCCGCCATGCTGCGCCGCAATACGCTTGACGATCGCCAGCCCCAGGCCTGTCCCCTTGCCACCGCGTGCGCGATCGCCACGGATGAACGGGTTGAAGATGGTTTCCAGCTCGGACTCCTCGATACCGGCGCCGCGGTCCAGCACACTGAGTACCACATAGGGCGCGCTCTGGTCGCCCGACACGTAGGCCGCCACTTCCACACCCTGCCCGGCGTGGTGCAGGGCATTGCCGATCAGGTTGCCGAGCATGCGCTTGAGCGAGACGCGCCGCAGCGGGAACGGCGGGATCGGCTCCAGGCACAGCCGCACCCGCTCCTCAGGCTGGTTGTAGGGTGCGACCACTTCGCGGATCAAGTGCTCCAGGTCGACTTCCTCGACCGGCTCGTCGCGGCCGTCGCGGATGAACGCCAGGAACTGGTCGAGGATGGCGTCCATGTCTTCGATGTCGCGCACCATGTCCTCGCTCAACTCGCTCTCGTTGCCCATCAGCGACAGCGACAGGCGCAACCGGGTCAGCGGCGTGCGCAGGTCATGGGAGACCCCGGCCAGCATCAGCTCGCGCTCGCGCCCGGCCTGCTCGACATCCTCGGCCATCTGATTGAAGGCACGGTACACCTCGGTCATCTCGCTGGGTGTATCGCTGATGGGCAGGCGCACGCTGCGGCCCTGGCCCAACTGGCGGGCGGCGAACACCAGGCGCTTGAGCGGCTGGTTGAGCTGGCGCACGAAGATCCAGGCCGACGCCGTGGACAGCAGGCCGATCGCCAGGAACCAGCCGAGCACGTTCCAGATTTTCTGGCCCCGCAGCGGATGCGGGTACAGCGGCACCTTCAGCCAGCCCGGGCCCAGGCTCGGCGCGTTGACCCACAGTGCGGGCGGGGCATGCACACGCAGGCGCACTTCGGTGTCCTCGCCCAGCTCGGCCTGCATCTGCCGCTGGTAGATCTCGCTGTAAGGCCAATGCTGTTCGCCTTCGGGCACGCCCGCGCCGGTGACCCGGATCAGCCCGGCCGCTTCGGCGATCTGGTCGCGGTTTTCCTCGTCTGCTGCCCAGTAGGCGCGCAGGGTGAGGGCCACGCCGTGGCTGTACTGGCGATCGACCAGCACGTCCTCGTTCATCAATAGATAAACCAGGGTCAGGGCCTTGGAGAACAGCACGACGATCAGCACCAGCCACAAGGTGCGGGCGAAGAAGCTTTGCGGAAACCAGAGGGGCGTTTTCATCAGGAGCACTGCTGCGAAGCTGGAACAGGAAGGCCGGCGACCACAGACGAAAACAGGGCGACCCTTGCGGGCCGCCCTGCCGCGTCATGGCAGAGGCTCATTTGCCGGCATTTCCATCCGGCACGAAGACGTAGCCCACACCCCATACCGTCTGGATGTAACGGGGTTTGGACGGGTCGGGCTCGATCATCCGGCGCAGGCGCGAGATCTGCACGTCGATGGAGCGCTCCAGCGCGTCCCACTCGCGGCCACGGGCCAGGTTCATCAGCTTGTCGCGGGTCAGCGGCTCGCGGGCGTGCATGACCAGCGCCTTGAGCACGGCGAACTCGCCGGTGGTCAGCATGTGCACTTCGTCGCCACGGGTGAGCTCGCGCGTGGCCAGCGACAAGGAGTAGTCGCCGAAGGTCACGACCTCGTCCTCGCTGCCCGGCGCCCCGGGCACGCTCGGCGCCTGACGGCGCAGCACCGCCTTGACCCGCGCCACCAGCTCGTCAGGGTTGAAGGGCTTGGCCAGGTAGTCGTCGGCGCCCAGTTCCAGGCCTTTGATGCGGCTGAGCTCATCGCCCTTGGCGGTGAGCATGATGATCGGAATCTGGTTGTTCGCCGCGCGCAGGCGGCGGCAGGCGGAGAGGCCGTCCTCGCCAGGGAGCATGAGGTCGAGCACCACCAGGTTGAAGACTTCACGGGCCAGCAGGCGGTCCATCTGCTCGACGTTGGGCACGGCACGGGCGCGGAAGCCCTTGCTGGTGAAGAAACGCTCCAGCAGGCTGCTCAGCCCCGGATCGTCGTCCACGATGAGAATCTTTTCGCCTTCAGCATTGTTTGCGGTGCTGGTCATCAATAACTCCTCTGAGATCGCCGCGCATTATGGCGTAGCCATTGCAACGCGTGCCGTGTGCATTGTTAGCAGATTTTTCCCCCGGCGCCACTTCCCCGCCACGCGCATGGCCCAGCGCTATCACCGCAAGCCGGACGCGATCGGTATAATGCGCCGCTTTCATCCAGCGCCGTCGGGCTCCAAGTGCCGCCGCGGCCTCATGCATTCACATTTGTCAGGTGGTTCTCATGGACAGCATCAACAGCCGTATCGCCGAGGAACTGGGCGTACGCCCACAACAGGTGGAAGCGGCCGTAGGCCTGTTGGACGAAGGCTCGACCGTGCCCTTCATCGCCCGTTACCGCAAGGAAGTGACCGGCAGCCTGGACGACACGCAACTGCGCCACCTGGAAGAGCGTCTGCGTTACCTGCGCGAACTCGACGAGCGCCGCGCCAGCATCCTTTCCAGCATCCAGGAACAGGGCAAGCTCACTCCCGAACTGGCCCGCGAGATCGCCCTGGCCGACACCAAGACCCGCCTCGAAGACCTGTACCTGCCGTACAAGCAGAAGCGCCGCACCAAGGGCCAGATCGCCCTGGAAGCCGGCCTCGGCGAGCTGGCCGACAGCCTGTTCGACGACCCGCAACTGAATCCGGAAGAACACGCAGCACGCTTCGTCGATGCCGACAAGGGCGTGGCCGACGTCAAGGCCGCGCTGGAAGGTGCCAAGTACATCCTCATGGAGCGCTTCGCCGAAGATGCCGCCCTGCTCGACAAGCTGCGTGGTTTCCTCAAGCACGAAGCGGTGCTCACCGCACGCGTGGTGCCGGGCAAGGAAGAAGAAGGCGCCAAGTTCCGCGACTACTTCGCCCATGACGAACTGCTGCGCAACGCCCCGTCGCACCGCGCCCTGGCAATCTTCCGTGGCCGCAACGAGGGCGTGCTGAGCGCCTCGCTGAAGGTCGGCGAGGAACTGCCGGGCACCCTGCACCCTTGCGAGGTGATGATCGGCCAGCACGTGGGTGTCGAGAACCGCGGTCGTCCGGCCGACAAATGGCTCGGCGAGGTGGTGCGCTGGACCTGGAAGGTCAAGCTCTACACCCACCTGGAGACCGACCTGTTCGGCGAGTTGCGCGACAACGCCGAGGGCGAGGCGATCAACGTCTTCGCCCACAACCTGCACGACCTGCTGCTGGCCGCCCCGGCCGGGCCGCGCGCCACCCTGGGCTTCGACCCGGGCCTGCGCACCGGCTGCAAGATCGCCGTGGTCGATGCCACCGGCAAGCTGCTGGACTACACCACCGTGTACCCGCACGCCCCGAAGAACGAGTGGGACCGCACCCTGTCGATCATGGCCGCGCTGTGCGCCAAGCACTCGGTGGAGCTGATCGCCATCGGCAACGGCACCGCCAGCCGCGAGAGCGACAAGCTGGTGGCCGAGCTGGTCAAGAAATACCCGGCGCTGAAGATCACCAAGGTCATGGTGTCCGAAGCCGGCGCCTCGGTGTATTCGGCCTCCGAGCTGGCCGCCCGTGAATTCCCTGACCTGGACGTGTCGATCCGTGGCGCCGTGTCGATCGCCCGCCGCCTGCAAGACCCGCTGGCCGAGCTGGTGAAGATCGATCCTAAATCCATCGGCGTCGGCCAGTACCAGCACGATGTGTCGCAGGTGAAATTGGCGCGCGGCCTGGACGCGGTGGTCGAGGACTGCGTGAACGCCGTCGGCGTGGACGTCAATACCGCCTCGGTGGCGCTGCTCACGCGCATCTCCGGCCTCAACGCCACCCTGGCGCAGAACATCGTCGCGCACCGCGATGCCAACGGCCCGTTCGCCACCCGCGCGGCATTGAAGAAAGTCAGCCGCCTCGGCGAGAAGACCTTCGAACAGGCCGCCGGCTTCCTGCGCGTGATGAACGGCGACAACCCGCTGGACGCCTCGGCGGTGCACCCGGAAGCTTATCCACTGGTGCAGCGCATCGCCGCCGGCACCGACCGCGACATCCGCTCGCTGATCGGCGACAGCAGCTTCCTCAAGCGCCTGGACCCGAAGACCTTCACCGACGAGACCTTCGGCCTGCCCACCGTCACCGACATTCTCCAGGAGCTCGACAAGCCCGGCCGCGACCCGCGCCCGGAGTTCAAGACCGCCACCTTCCAGGACGGCGTCGAAGACCTCAAGGACCTGGAGCCGGGCATGATCCTCGAAGGCGTGGTGACCAACGTCACCAACTTCGGCGCGTTCGTCGACATCGGCGTGCACCAGGACGGCCTGGTGCACATCTCGGCGCTGTCGGAGAAGTTCGTCAAAGACCCGCGCGAGGCGGTCAAGGCGGGCGATGTGGTCAAGGTCAAGGTGATGGAAGTGGATATCCCGCGCAAACGCGTCGGCCTGTCCATGCGCATGGGCGATACCCCGGGCGAGAAAGTCGAAGGCCAGCGTGGCGGCGCACGCGGCAAGGGCGACAAGAGCGGCAACCGCCCGCAGCAGGCCCCGCGCCCGCGTGAAACCGTCAGCGCAGCGCCAGCGAACAATGCCATGGCGGCGCTGTTCGCCAATGCCAAGCAGTTGAAGAAGAAATGATGGAAGTGCCTCGGGAATACGTCGAGAGCGCCTTCAGCCAACTGCTGGGCTGCCGTCTGCAGCACCTGGAAACGGGTGTGGCGACGGTGGCCCTGGCGCTGACGCCACCGCTGCGCAACCGCGGCCAGAAGCTGCACGGCGGGGCGATCTTCAGCCTGGTCGACATCGCCATGGGCCTGGCCTGCTCGGCCAGTCATGGCTTCGACCAGCAGAGCGTAACCATCGAGTGCAAGATCAACTACCTGCGCGCCGTCAGCGACGGCGAGGTGCTGTGCACGGCCAGGGTGATCCATGCCGGGCGCCGCACCCTGGTGGTCGACGCCGACGTAACCCAGGGCGACAAGCGAGTGGCCAAGGCGCAGGGAACCTTCGCGGTTCTCTAGCTCACCAAAGGTTAACTGCGGTATGTTGCTGGCATCGAGCTATTGGGGTCGCTTGCCAGCCCTTCGCGCCTAAGGCGCGCAGGGCCCACGCAAAGCCCCGGTTGCATCACCGGAACCGCGTAAACCAGGCGACAACGCCAGTTCCTTTGTACCTACCCTTGTAGACCGTCATCCCTACCCCCATATCGGGGCGACCGACGCGTGAAGGAATACACCTTGAGCGACCTCCTCAATCGCCGCCTGAGCTTGCTCGGCAACCACCTCCCGCTGCTCAAGCAGTGCCTGCACGGCATCGAGCGCGAGTGCCTGCGGGTGACCGCCGAAGGCCGTCTGGCCCAGACCCCGCATCCCGAAGCCCTGGGTTCGGCGCTGACCAACGAGCAGATCACCACCGATTATTCCGAGTCGCTGCTGGAGTTCATCACTCCGGCGCTGGCCGACCCGGCCGAGGTGCTCGACAACCTTGAGCAGGTCCACCGTTTCGTCTACACCCAACTGGGCGACGAGTACCTGTGGAGCCCGTCGATGCCCTGCGCGCTGCCGGCCGAGGAAGACATTCCGATCGCCGAGTACGGCACCTCCAACATCGGCAAGCTCAAGCACGTGTACCGCAAGGGCCTGGCCCTGCGCTACGGCCGCACCATGCAGTGCATCGCCGGCATTCACTACAATTTCTCGCTGCCCGAAGCGCTCTGGCCCCTGCTGCGCCAGGACGAGGCCAGCGCCGAAAGCGACCGCGACTACCAATCGGCCGCCTACATCGCCCTGATCCGCAACTTCCGGCGCTACAGCTGGCTGCTGATGTACCTGTTCGGCGCTTCGCCGGCCCTGGACAAAGGCTTCCTGCGTGGCCGTGCGCACCAGCTCGAAGAGCTGGACGGCGAGACCCTGTACCTGCCTTACGCCACCAGCCTGCGCATGAGCGACCTGGGTTATCAGAGCAATGCCCAGGCCGGCCTGACGCCGTGCTACAACAACCTGGCCAGCTACACCGACAGCCTGCGCAAGGCCGTCGGCACGCCCTACCCGCCCTATGTCGAGGTCGGCACCCATGTCGACGGCGAATGGGTACAGTTGAATACCAACATCCTGCAGATCGAAAACGAGTACTACTCGAACATCCGCCCCAAGCGTGTCACCTACACCGGCGAGCGGCCGATCCAGGCCCTGACCGCGCGTGGCGTGCAGTACGTGGAAGTGCGCTGCCTGGACATCAACCCGTTCCTGCCGGTGGGCATCGACCTCACCGAAGCGCGCTTTCTCGACGCTTTCCTGCTGTTCTGCGCCCTCGACGAGAGCCCGCAACTGGAGAACGGCGAATGCAACCAGTGCTCCGGCAACTTCCTCAGCGTGGTCAAGGAAGGTCGCCGACCGGGCCTGGAGCTGCAGCGTGACGGCCAGCCGATCACGCTCAAGGCGTGGGCCAGCGAGCTGCTCGGCCGCATCGGGCAACTGGCCGAACTGCTCGACCGCGCCCACGGCAGCGACGAGCACGCCACAGCCCTGGCCGAGCAGCAGGCCAAGGTCGACGACCCGGAGCTCACCCCGTCCGCCCAAGTGCTGGCGCGCATGACCGAGCACGACGAGACCTTCGTCAAGTTCGCCCTGCGCCAGAGCCAATTGCACGCCGACAACTTCCGCCAGCAGCCGCTGCCAGCCGAACGCCAGCAGGCGTTCGAAACCCTGGCGCGCGATTCGCTGGCCGAGCAGTCGCGCCTGGAGCAGCAGGAAGTGGGTGACTTCGACCTGTTCGTCGGCGCCTACCAGGCCAGCATCCTGGCCATCAGCAACTGATGAGCCGCGCCGCCGTCGCCCGCAAACCGCGCGCCAGCAGTCAGGCGAGGATCGCCACGATCCTCGCCGCGGCGCGCGAACTGCTGACCGACGGCGGCGTCGGCGCCCTCTCGATCTACAGCGTGGCCGAGCGGGCGCAGATCCCGCCCTCGTCGGTGTATCACTTCTTCGCCAGCGTGCCTGCGTTGCTCGAAGCCCTGACCGCCGATGTGCACCGAGCCTTTCGCGAGGCCCTGAACGCCCCCATCGACAGCCGAGGGTTCACCACCTGGCATGAACTGTCCCGCTTGATCGAGCAGCGCATGCTCGCCATCTATCACGAGGACGCCGCCGCGCGGCAGTTGATCCTGGCGCAGCATGGACTGAGCGAAGTGGTGCAGGCCGACCGGCAGCACGACATGGAGCTGGGCAAGCTGATGCACAAGGTGTTCGACCAGCATTTCCACCTGCCGGTGATGCCGACGGATGTCGATGTGTTCGCCTTGGCGATGGAGTTGAGTGATCGGGTGTACGCGCGCTCGGTGCAGTTGCACGAAGCGATCACCCCGCGCATGGCCGAGGAAGCCCAGCGGGTGTTCGAGGCGTATCTGGGGCTTTACCTGCCCCCGTTTCTGGCCAAGCGTATCTTCTGAGTACTGGGGCCGCATCGCGGCCCCTGATACCCGCATCACAGCTTGGCGATGGACACCTCGGTCGATTTCACGAAGGCGATCACCTCGCTGCCGACCTGCAGTTCCAACTCCTTGACCGAACGCGTGGTGATCACCGAAGTGACGATACCGGAGGCGGTCTGCACGTCGATTTCCGACAAGACCGGACCTTCGAGGATTTCTTTCACGGTGCCCTTGAACTGGTTGCGTACGTTGATCGCTTTGATGGTCATGGGATGCTTCCTTCTCTTTGGCTTCGGGGGTTCAGTGAGCCCAACGCAATTGCGTGGGCAGAGGGGCAACAGGTTCCGGTGCCGGCGGGGTGCCGGGTACCGAAAGGACACGGTCGAGCACTGCGCTTTCCAGCAAGGCCAGGCGCTGCGAACCTCGCGCCCGGGGCCTTGCCAGGTCGACGGCGAGGTCCAGACCGACCTCGCCGTCCTCGATCAGGATCACCCGGTCGGCCACGGCGACGGCCTCGCTGACGTCGTGGGTGACCAGCAGCACGGTAAAGCCGTGCTCACGCCAGAGGCGCTCGATCAGTTGCTGCATCTCGATGCGGGTCAGGGCATCCAGCGCACCCAGTGGCTCGTCGAGCAGCAGCAGACGCGGTTGATGGATCAGCGCCCTGGCCAAGGCCACGCGCTGCTTCTGTCCGCCAGACAATGCGGCGGGCCATTCATGGGCACGGTCCGCCAGACCGACCTGCGCCAGCGCCTGCAATGCCCGCGGGCGCCAATCGCCCTTGAGGCCAAGGCCGACGTTGTCGATGACCTTCTTCCACGGCAGCAGCCGGGCGTCCTGGAACATCAGGCGGGTTTCTTCGCGCGCTTGCTCCAGCGGCGCCGCGCCGGCCAGCAGGTCGCCGGCACTGGGTTGATCGAGGCCGGCCAGCAAGCGCAGCAGGGTGCTCTTGCCGCAGCCCGAGCGCCCGACGATGGCAACGAACTGGCCGGCCGGGATGTGCAGGTCGATGCCCCGCAGCACCTCACGCTGACCGAATGCCTTGCGCAGGCCCCGGGCCGCCAACGGAATGCCGCGCAGCAGGTGCGGCGGTTGCTTCTCGAGCACGCTCATGCGCCCTCCTTCCTGGCCACTTGGTAAGCGGGATGCCAGCGCAGCCAGACCCGTTCCAGCCCGCGTGCAGCCAGGTCGGCGAGCTTGCCGAGCACGGCGTACAGGACGATGGCCAGCACCACCACGTCGGTTTGCAGAAACTCTCGGGCATTCATCGCCAGGTAGCCGATCCCAGCGTTGGCCGAAATGGTTTCGGCGACGATCAGGGTCAGCCACATGAACCCCAGGGCGAAGCGCACGCCGACCAGGATCGACGGCAGCGCGCCGGGCAGGATGACCTGACGGAACAGGGCGAAGCACGACAGCCCGTAGCTGCGCGCCATCTCCACCAGGGCCGGGTCGACGTTGCGGATGCCGTGGTAGGTGTTGAGGTAGATCGGGAACAAGGTGCCCAGGGCGACCAGGAAGATCTTCGCCGACTCATCGATGCCGAACCACAGGATCACCAGGGGGATCAGCGCCAGGTGCGGCACGTTGCGGATCATCTGCACCGAACTGTCGAGCAGGCGTTCACCCCAGTTGGACAATCCGGTGATGAAGCCCAGCACCAGGCCGATGCTGCCGCCGATGACGAAGCCCACGGCAGCGCGCCAGCCGCTGATCGCCAGGTGGGTCCACAGCTCGCCGCTGCGCACCAGTTCGACCCCGGCGGCCACCACCGCGCTCGGGGCGGGCAGGATGCGCGTGGACAGCCAGCCGGCACTCACCGCCAGTTGCCATACCGCCAGCAGCAGCACCGGCAGCGCCCAAGGCGCCAGGCGCTGGCTCAAGGTGGAGGACGTTGCACGACTCATCAGGCGCCCCCTCAGCTCTGCGACACGGATTTGGGCAGGATGTCGTTGGCCACCATCTCGCCGAACGGACTCACGTAGCCGCCCGCCTTGGCCGGCTCCGGGCGCTGCACGTCCAGGTGCGGGAACAGCAGCTCGGCGACGCGATACGACTCCTCCAGGTGCGGATACCCGGAGAAGATGAAGGTATCGATGCCCAGGTCCGCGTATTCCTGCACCCGCGCTGCCACTGTTGGGCCGTCGCCGACCAGCGCAGTGCCGGCACCACCGCGCACCAGGCCGACACCGGCCCACAGGTTGGGGCTGACTTCCAGGTTGTCGCGCCGGCCCTTGTGCAGCGCCGCCATGCGCTGCTGGCCGACCGAGTCGAAGCGCGCCAGGGAAGCCTGGGCGCGGGCGATGGTGTCGTCGTCCAGGTGCGAGATCAGCCGCTCGGCGGCGGCCCAGGCCTCGGCGTTGGTTTCCCGCACGATCACATGCAGGCGGATGCCGAAGCGCACTTCGCGGCCCTGGGCTTTGGCTTTCTCGCGCACCGCTGCGATCTTCTCGGCCACCGCCGAAGGCGGCTCGCCCCAGGTCAGGTACAGCTCGACCTGCTCGGCGGCCAGGTCCTGGGCGGCCTCGGACGAGCCTCCGAAATACAGGGGCGGGCGCGGTTGCTGGATCGGCGGGTAGAGCAGCTTGGCGCCTTTGACCTGCAGGTGCTTGCCGTCATAGTCGACCACCTCGCCTTCGAGCACCTTGCGCCAGATACGGGTGAACTCCACCGACGCCTCGTAGCGCTCCTGATGGTTCAGGTGCAGGCCGTCTCCCGCCAACTCGTCGGGGTCGCCGCCGGTCACCAGGTTGAACAGCGCGCGGCCATTGGACAGGCGATCCAGGGTCGCCGCCTGGCGCGCCGCCACGGTCGGCGAAATGATGCCTGGGCGTAGGGCGACGAGAAACTTCAGGTGCTGGGTCACCGGAATCAGCGACGCAGCCACCAGCCAGGAGTCCTCGCAGGAGCGACCGGTGGGGATCAGCACGCCACCGAAACCGAGGCGGTCGGCCGCTTGGGCGATCTGGGTCAGGTAACCGTGGTCGACGGCGCGGGCGCCCTCGGTGGTGCCCAGGTACTTGCCGTCACCGTGGGTGGGCAGGAACCAGAAAATGTTCAGACTCATTGGAGTGGTCTCCTCAAAAGGGGCAGGCACCGTAACGACGCTACGGCGCGCGTATCAGGGTTCAGGGCGCGCTGGCGACCTTGGCGGCCGGGGTCCAGATCACATCCTTGATGCTCAAGGGCTTGGGAATCAGCTTCAGGGCCTGGAAGGTGTCGGCGATCTTCTGTTGCGAGGCGACCACGTCGGGGCTCAGCGGCGCGGCGCCGTAGCCCTGGCGCTTGACCGAGGTGAGCGTGATGTCCGCCGGCAGGCCCAGCAGCGGCGCGACTTGATCGGTGACCTGCTGCGGGTTGGCCTGGGCCCATTGGCCCACTTCACGGACTTGCTCGATGAGCGTGCCGATCACGGCCGGGTGCCGCGTAGCGAAGTCTCGCGTGGCGAGATAGAACTGGTGGTTGTCGACCAGACCCTCACCATCACGCAAGGTACGGGCCTGCAATTGCTGCTCGGCGGCAGCCTGGTAAGGGTCCCAGATCACCCAGGCATCGACGCTGCCGCGCTCGAAGGCGGCGCGGGCATCGGCGGGCGGCAGGTACACCGGCTGGATATCGCTGTACTTCAAACCGGCGTCTTCGAGGGCGCGCACCAGCAGGTAGTGCACGTTGGAGCCCTTGTTCAAGGCCACCTTCTTGCCCTTGAGTTCCTTGACCGAATGAATCGGCGAATCCTTGGCCACCAGGATCGCTTCGCTGTGCGGGGCGGGCGGCTCGTAGGCCACGTAGAGCAGATCGGCGCCGGCAGCCTGGGCGAAGACAGGCGGGGTCTCGCCGGTGACGCCGAAGTCGATGGAGCCGACGTTCAGCCCTTCGAGCAGTTGCGGCCCACCGGGGAACTCGGTCCATTGCACGTCGATACCTTGTTCGGCCAGGCGTTTTTCCAACGCGCCCTTGGCCTTGAGCAGCACCAGGGTGCCGTATTTCTGATAGCCGATACGCAGGGTATCGGCCTGGGCTTGGGTGATGACGCCGAAGGTCACGGCCGCCGCGAACAGGGCGACCAGACCACGACGCAAAAGGACGGTGCGCATGGCGCTCTCCTGTGCGAATGAGGTTCGGGTTGCACCTGCTTGCCTCGTTGACGGGCGAGTAAGGTGGCGAAACGGTGAAGCGGGTTCAGATGCTCCAGCGAGCGCTGATCAGGCGTTCTTCGAGTACGCCCGGCGCCAGCGGCCTGGGCCGTCGGGCCAGGGCGGCGTGGAAGGTCTGCAGCGAGTCCAGCAGGCGCGCCTGCAGGGGCTCGGTCAGGCGCGCAGGCTGGCTGGCGTCGGCGTAGGCGACCTGGCTGTCGTCGGCGAAGATCCCTTGCAGGGTTTCCTGCGCCTTGAGCGTCGACAGCACGGGTTTGAGTGCATAGTCCACGGCGAGCATGTGGGCGATGCTGCCGCCGGTAGCGATGGGCAACACCACCTTGTGTTCCAGGGCGCGCTCGGGCAGCAGGTCGAGCAGCGTCTTCAGCGCGCCGGAAAAGGAAGCCTTGTACACCGGCGTGGCGACGATCAGGCCGTCGGCCTGGGCCACCAGTTGCTGGAAGTGTTGTACCTGGGGGCTGTCGAAGCGCGCATGCAGCAGGTCTTCGGCAGGGAATTCCCGCACCTGGAAAGTCACCACTTCCACGCCGCGATCCTGCAACCACTGGCGCGACTGTTCGAGCAGCACGCCGGAACGTGATCGTGTACTGGGGCTGCCGCCTATTGAAACAACCAGCATCTGAACGATTCCTTGAATGGATTTCCGGGGAGGACCCCTTGGGATGACTGCGACATTAGCACTTGATGTCATATATCCATAAATCATATTTTTTCATTTGTTTATTCTTTTAGCTGATATACGACAACAGCAGTGCGCGACCACTTTCACTGAAACTCATCCATAAAAAAGGGCCGTCGAAACGGCCCGAGTACCCTGCATGGCTAAGAGCAGTGCAACGAGAATTCAGCGATTGGGTTGCGGCGTCAGGCGCAAGTAAGGCTTCACCGCCCGATACCCTTTAGGGAAGCGCTGGCGGATTTCCTCCTCGTCCTTGAGCGAGGGCACGATCACCACGTCGTCGCCATCCTGCCAGTTGCCCGGCGTGGCCACTTTGTGGCTGTCGGTCAGTTGCAAGGAGTCGATCACCCGCAGAATCTCGTTGAAATTGCGCCCGGTACTGGCCGGATAGGTGATGGTCAGGCGCACCTTCTTGTTCGGGTCGATCACGAACAGAGAGCGGACGGTGAGGGTATCGCTGGCGTTGGGGTGGATCAGGTCGTAGAGGTCCGACACCTTGCGGTCGGCGTCGGCGATGATCGGGAAATTCACCACCGTGTTCTGCGTTTCGTTGATGTCCTCGATCCACCTGTGGTGCGAATCGACCGGGTCCACCGACAAGGCGATGGCCTTGACGCCGCGCTTGGCGAACTCATCCTTGAGCTTGGCGGTCAGGCCCAGCTCGGTGGTGCAGACTGGGGTGAAGTCGGCCGGGTGCGAAAACAGCACGCCCCAACTGTCGCCCAGCCACTCATGGAAGCGCAGGGTGCCGACGCTGGAATCCTGTTCGAAGTCGGGGGCGATGTCGCCAAGTTTGAGGCTCATGGAAGCGGCTCCTGTGCATGTCTGGCCTTGTAGGATCGACTGTGCCTGCTTCCAAACAAAAACAAAAAGAATAGATCACGATTTATTTATAACTATTTTGCACATCGAATCGCAGGCATAAAAAAGCCTCGCAAGGTGCGAGGCTTCTTGGGTGTCGCTACGTCTTACATGAAGTTGTAAGTGTAGTTGACGATGAAGCGGGTCTGGTCCTGATCGGCCAGCGAGCTGGTGCCAGTACCACGGTAGACACCGTGACGCAGGGTAGCGCCCAGGCCTTTGAAGGTACCTTGCTGGATCACGTAGTCGATGCGCGCGTCGCGCTCCCACTCGCTGAAGGTGCCGTTGCCGTTGGCGTTCTTGCCGTCTTCGCCTTTGAGGTAGGAAACCGAAGCCTTCAGGCCCGGTACGCCCAGACGTGCGAAGTCGTAGGAGTACTGACCGAAGGTGGTGTTCTCACCGGCCTTGGCGAACTGGTTGATCATGCTGTCGGTGAACAGGTAGAAGCTGGCACCGCCGGCGCCTTCCGGACGACCGTTGCCGTCGCGAACGCTGCCTTGGTTCAGCCAGACGAAGCCACCGTCGTCGTTGACGCGCTGATGACCCAGCAGGAAGGCGTGACCACCCAGGGTATAGGTGAAGATCGCCGACCAGGTCTTGTTGTCGACCTCGCCCGGGGTCTTGGCATAGCCACCGTTGTTGTTGAAGTTGTAGCCACCGCCCTTGCCGTTGCGGCCGTCGCTGCTGCTGTCGAAGTAGCGCAGGTCGGTCTTGAACGACTGGTCGTCGGCGATCTTGAAGACGTGGGTGGCGCCCAGGAAGTTCTGTTTGTAGAAGTCTTCCAGGTTCGAGTAGTAGTACTGCAGGGTCAGGTCAGGCGTGAGCTTGTAGTCCAGACCACCGAAGCGGAACTTGTTGCTGTCTGCAGTCGCACCGTTGACCGACAGGCCGGTACGGTTGCTCGACGCGCGACCCATGGCGTGGGTCAGCTGACCGGCGTTGATGGTCAGGTTGTCGATTTCTTTCGACTGGATGGTGCCGCCTTCGAAGGTCTGTGGCAGCAGACGACCGTCGTTGGAGACCAGGATCGGCAGGTTCGGGGACAGGGCGCTACCGAAGTGCACTTCGGTCTTGGAGAAGCGGGCCTTGGCGTTGGCGCCCAGGCGTGCCCACTGGCTGGCAGAGGAACCGTCGCTGTCGCTCGGGAAGAAGCTGCTGTTGTCCGGGTGCTTGCCACGGCCGCCGTCGAGGTGGATACCCCACAGTGCCTGGGCGTCGACGCCGAAGCCAACGGTGCCCTGGGTGAAACCGGAGATGTAGTCGAGCTTGAAGCCCTGACCCGACTCACGGTTGTCGGCACCGCCATCGCGGTTGTCGTTGTTGAAGTACATGGTGCGCGAGCTGACGGACAGTTTGCTGTCCTCGATGAAGCCGGCGGCGCCTGCTTGTTGGGCGAGAACCCCCACTGCCACGGCCAGGGCCAGGCTGGACTTGTACATGCTTTGCTCCTCTACGTTCTAATTTTTGTACTCTCCAGGCGGTGGGATCTTCATGCCCCACTCACCCCGGGTAAGCGATTTAGCACCAAGGTGTGACCGGTAAGTCAATCGTTACCGGGTATTACACGACTTTGGTCTAAGGCTTCCTGCGCTACAGGATAATGACAATCCTATAAATCCAAAATGACCGTTTTGTGAAACGGTCAGATTATTACGGAATAACGATGGAACCTTCAGCTGCTTTTGTTGTATCGGCGCGACGGCTGATCGCTGAAGGTTATGTGCAAACCTTTGCCTGTCACATTCGAACAAAAGTCGTCAGAGCTTAGCCTTTCACGAAAATTTCACAAGGGCTCGATGACCGCTTCGAGCACAAATAATTGCTGCCTAAGCTAATTCTTAAAAGTTATTTATTTTTGAATTCTTAGATCATTTAGGCTCGCCGTCATTCTTTCCAGCTTGACGCGAGGTTCGCCCATGCCATCCCCTGTCCTGCCGCGCCTGTTCGCCACTTTGCTGCTCGGCAGCCTGTGCGGTCTCGCCCAGGCTGCCGACGTGACCGTGGCCTACCAGACCACCGTCGATCCGGCCAAGGTCGCCCAGGCCGCCGGTCGCTACGAACAGGCCAGCCACGCCAGCATCGATTGGCGCAAGTTCGACAACGGCGCCGACATCATCGCCGCCGTGGCCTCCGGCGACGTGCAGATCGGCTACCTGGGTTCCAGCCCGCTGGCCGCCGCCACCACGCGCAAGGTGCCGGTGCAGACCTTCCTGATCGCCACCCAGATCGGCGCCGGTGAGGCGCTGGTCGCGCGCCAGGGCATCGATACCCCGCAGGATCTGATCGGCAAGAAGGTCGCCGTGCCCTTCGTCTCCACCGGGCACTACAGCCTGCTGGCGGCGCTGAAAACCTGGAACATCGACCCCGCCCAGGTGCAGATCCTCAACCTCGCACCGCCGGCGATCATCGCCGCCTGGAAGCGCGGCGACATCGACGCCACCTATGTCTGGGATCCGGCCCTGGGCGTGGCCAAGGAAACCGGCAAGGTGCTGATCACCTCCGGCGAGCTGGCGCAAAAAGGCGCGCCCACCTTCGACGCCTGGATCGTGCGCAAGGACTTCGCCGAGCAGCACCCGCAAATCGTCAAATCCTTCGCCCAGGTCACCCTCGACGCCTACGCCGACTATCGCAAGGATCCGCAAGCCTGGCTGGCCGATGCGCACAACGTGAACGCGCTGGCCAAGTTGTCCGGGGCCAAGGCCGCCGACATCCCTGGCCTGCTGCAAGGCAACGTCTACCCGCTGGCCGCCGAGCAGAAGGCCCTGCTGGGCGCGCCCAGCACCGAGGCGCTCAGCCACACCGCGACCTTCCTCAAGGAACAGGGCAAGGTCGAGGCGGTGCTGCCGGACTACGCGCCCTACGTCACCGCCCAGTACCTGCCCGACTGATCAGTTGAAGGCGCCACGCGGCGCCAATCGGAGCCCGCCATGGCCTTGCTCGAACTGGAGCGCATCAGCGCACAGTACCCCGGCGCCAGCACCCCGGTGCTGGATGACATCAACCTGACCCTGGCCCCCGGCCAACTGCTGGTCGCGCTCGGTCCCTCGGGCAGCGGCAAGACCTCGCTGCTGAACCTGATCGCCGGTTTCGTCGCGCCCAGCGGCGGGCGCATCACCCTCGATGGCCAACCCGTGCGCGGCCCCGGCGCCGACCGTGGCGTGGTGTTCCAGGACGACGCGCTGCTGCCCTGGCAGACCGTGCTCGGCAACGTCGCCTTTGGCCTGGAACTGGCCGGCATTCCCCGCGCACAACGTGAAGCCAAGGCCCGCGAGATGCTGGCCCTGGTCGACCTGGCCGGGTTCGCCGAGCGGCGCACCTGGCAACTCTCGGGCGGCCAGAAACAGCGCGTCGGCCTGGCCCGCGCCCTGGCCGCCGACCCACGGCTGTTGCTGATGGACGAGCCGTTCGGCGCCCTCGATGCCTTCACCCGCGAGCAGATGCAGACCTTGTTGTTGCAGGTGTGGCAGCGCACGGCCAAGCCGGTGCTGCTGATCACCCATGACATCGAAGAAGCGGTGTTCCTGGCCAGCGACCTGATTCTGCTGGCGCCCAATCCGGGACGAGTGGTCGAGCGCCTGCAACTGGACTTCGGCCAGCGCTACGCCGCTGGCGAATCGGCACGGGCGATCAAGTCCGACCCGCGCTTCATCGAAACCCGCGAGCACGTGCTGTCGCGCGTGTTCGCCCAACGCGGTGTGCACCGCGAGGAGTCCGCATGAGTACGCTGGAGCTGCCGGTCACCGGCAAAGCGCACGCCTCGGCGTCGCCCACCGTCAACCCACGACGTGCGCTGTCGACCCGCTGGATCAGCGCCCTGACCCTGGCCAGTCTGCTAATGGCCTGGTGGCTGGTGACGGCCGCCGGCTGGGTCGAGCCGCTGTTCCTGCCGTCGCCCGGCGATATTCTGGTCAAGGGCTGGGTGCTACTGACCCAGGGCTACATGGACATGAGCCTGTGGCAGCACCTGAGCGCCAGCCTCGGGCGCATCGGCGCCGCCCTGCTGGCGGCCACGCTGACGGCCATTCCGGTCGGCGTCGCCATCGGTTGCAACCGCGTGGCGCGCGGCGTGCTCGACCCGCTGATCGAGTTCTACCGGCCCATCCCGCCACTGGCCTACCTGCCGCTGATCGTGATCTGGTGCGGCATTGGCGAGTTGTCGAAGGTGCTGCTGATCTACTTGGCGATCTTCGCCCCGATCGCCATCGCCACGGCCACCGGTGTGCGCACCGTCGATCCAGCGCGGCTGCGCGCCGCGCAGTCGCTGGGAGCCAGCCGGGCGCAACTGATTCGCCATGTGATCCTGCCCAGCGCCCTGCCCGACATTCTCACCGGCGTGCGCATCGGCCTGGGCGTCGGTTGGTCGACCCTGGTCGCCGCCGAACTGATCGCCGCCACCCGCGGCCTGGGCTTCATGGTGCAGTCGGCCGCGCAGTTCCTGGTCACCGATGTGGTGGTGCTCGGCATCGTGCTCATCGCGCTGATCGCCTTCGCCCTGGAAATGGGCCTGCGCGCCCTGCAACGCCGCCTGGTGCCCTGGCACGGACAGAGCCACTGACCTTCGCCCCCTGCATAGCGAGCCCCGACATGAGCCTGACCCTCACTCCCCTCAGCCCGGCGCTGGGCGCCCAGATCGACGGCATCGACCTGTCGCGCGAGCTCCCTCCCGAGCAGCGCGATACCCTCGAGCAGGCCTTGCTCGAGCACCAGGTGCTGTTCTTTCGCAAGCAATTCATCACCCCGGCGCAGCAGGCGCGTTTTGCCGCGCACTTCGGCGACCTGCACATCCACCCGATCTACCCCAACGTGCCAGAAACGCCCCAGGTGCTGATCCTCGACACGGCGGTCACCGACGTGCGCGACAACGCCGTCTGGCACACCGACGTGACCTTTCTGCCGACCCCGGCGCTGGGCGCGGTGCTCAGCGCCAAGCAAGTGCCCGCCTATGGCGGCGATACCCTGTGGGCCAGCGGCATCGCCGCGTTCGAGGCACTGTCGGCACCGTTGCAGCGACTACTCGACGGCCTCAGCGCCACCCATGACTTCACCCGCTCGTTTCCGCTGGAGCGCTTCGGCAGCACAGCCGAGGACCTGGCACGCTGGGAAGCCACCCGGCGCAACCACCCGCCGCTGTCGCACCCGGTGGTGCGCACCCACCCGGTCAGCGGACGCAAGGCGCTGTTCGTCAACGAAGGCTTCACCACGCGCATCAACGAACTGGCCGAACACGAGAGCGAGGCGCTGCTCAGGCTGCTGTTCGCCCACGCCACGCGGCCGGAGTTCAGCATCCGCTGGCGCTGGCAGGAGGGGGATGTGGCGTTCTGGGACAACCGCGTGACCCAGCATTACGCGGTGGACGATTACCGGCCGCAGCGACGGGTGATGCACCGCGCGACCATTCTCGGGGATGCGCCGTTCTGAACACCTGCGCAGGTCACCCTCGACCCGCGCAGGCCTTCACCACGACAACGCCGCGTGCTACCTGACCAGATGCAGGAACTGCATGTGCCGCTCGTACTGGTCGAGGATGTCGTTGATGATCTGCTCCTTGCTGTAGCCGACCAGATCGTAGTTCTGACTGCCCTCGGCCAAATGCACCTCGGCGCGGTAGTAACGGCGGTTCTTCAATTCCTGTGCGCCCAGGCCGCCCAGGGCGAAGGACGGGGTGAAGTAGCCGCGCATCTGCACTTGGTAGATGAACGGCTGTTCCTCGCCGTGGCCGACCTTCAGGCTGACGTTGTCATGGCTCGGGTCGTCCTGGGTGATCAGCGTCAGCCCCTTCTGCTCGAACACTTCGGTCACATCGGCGATCGCCGGACGCACCACGTCGTCCATGAACCGGTACACCTCGTCGCGCGATGGGAAGTGCACTGCCTGGCTCAGACGATGCCGCCAGCCACCCCGGCCCCGGCGGGTCTGGGCGAACGGCGCCAGCGAGTGCATCTGCGCGATGCGCCGCTGGCTCTCCAGGTAGAAGGCCTTGTGCAGCCCCCACATCATGCACAGCAGAATCAACGAGAACGGCAACGAGGTGAGCACCACCGCCGACTTGAGCGAGTCGATGCTGCCGGCGAACAGCAGCGCACTGGTGACCAGCGCGGTCATCGCGCCCCAGAAGATCCGCAGCCAGTTCGGGCCGTCTTCATCGGCGTCCCCGCCCTTGGCGGACAAGGTCGACAGCACCACGGTGCCGGAGTCGGCGGAGGTGACGAAGAACACGAAGCTGATGAACACGGTGACGGCGATCACCGTCTTGCTCCAGGGGTAGGTTTCCAGCAGCAGGTACAGGCTCATGGACGGGTTGTCCAAGGCTGACTGGCCCAGCGCGGTCATGCCGTGATTGATGACCTGGTCCAGGGCGCTGTTGCCGAAGATCGACATCCAGGCCAGGGTGAAGCCCAGCGGAATCAGCAGCACGCCGAAGACGAATTCACGGATGGTGCGCCCGCGCGAGATGCGCGCGATGAACAGCCCCACGAACGGCGACCAGGCAATCCACCAGGCCCAGTAGAACACCGTCCAGCCGCCCAGCCAGTCACGGTTCTCGCCGTAGGCATAGACGTCGAAACTCTTGCGCGGCAAGGCGCCCAGGTAGTCGCCCAGATTCTGGATCAAGGTATTGAACAGGTGCTGGGTGGGACCGGCGAACAGCACGAACAGCAGCAGCGCGCAGGCCAGGAACAGGTTGATGTCGCTCATCACCCGCACGCCCTTCTCCACCCCGGCGACCGCCACGGCCACCGCCGCGCCCATCATCAGCACGATCAGCAGCACCTGCACCCATTGGCTGTGGTCGATACCGAACAGGTAATCCAGGCCGGAATTGAGGTGCAGCACGCCAAAGCCCATGTCCGCGCCCAGGCCGAACACCGTGGCGATGATGCCGAAGCCGTCCACCGCATAGCCGATCGGCCCGTTGATGCGCTTGCCGATCAGCGGATACAGCGCCGAGCGCAGCGCCAATGGCAGGTTGTGGCGGTAGGCGAAGTACGCCAGGGCCATGCCGACGAAGGCGAACACGCCCCAGCCGTGCAGGCCCCAGTGCAGGAACAGGATCTGCATGGCTTGGCGCCCGGCCTCGACCGTGCCCGCTTCGCCCTGGGGCGGCTGCAGCATGTGGGTCAGTGGTTCGGACACGCAGAAGAAGAACAAGGTGATGCTGATGCCGGCGGCGAACAGCATGCCGGCCCAGGACAGGTAACTGAACTCGGGCTCGTCATGGTCGGCGCCGAGCTTGATCTTGCCGTAGCCGGACACGGCCGTGACCACCACGAACACCAGGTACAGGGTCATGGCCAGCATGTAGTACCAGCCGACCGTGTTGGCCGCCCAGTTCTGCGCGGCCAGCAGCCAGTCGCCCGCCGCCTGGGGATTGGCGATGACGACGAGACCGAAGATAAGGATGAAGCTTGCCGCGAAATAGAACACCGGCGGGTTCATGCGGACCTTGCCGTTGGCAAGGGAAGTGGTCGGTGCACTCATGGACGGCGCACCTCGACAGCGGTGAAAAGGTTCGGGTTGAACGGGTTCAGCAAAGGGAATCCTCCTGTTGAACACCGGCAGCGGACCAGCGTTTTAAATTGAACAAGCGTTCAAGTTAAACACGGTTCGAGCTTCGATGCGACCGTTGGCCGCTGACCGGGCGAGTGATTGACCTTGCTTTTTCGTCAGCAGTTCCAGGCTCATCGCCACAGGAACCGCTGATCCCTCACTGCTTGTCCTGACAATCCAACTGCAAATTAGCCTGGGTGATATTGCTCTCGGCCGGCACGCTGCGGGTCAGCCAGACGTTACCGCCGATGGTCGAACCCTTGCCGATGGTGATGCGCCCGAGAATGGTCGCACCGGCATAGATCACCACGTCGTCCTCGACGATCGGATGCCGCGCCAAGCCCTTGTGCAGGGTGCCGGACTCGTCGCTGGGGAAACGCTTGGCGCCCAGGGTCACCGCCTGGTAGATACGCACCCGCTCGCCGATGATCGCCGTCTCGCCGATCACCACGCCCGTGCCATGGTCGATGAAGAAACTCGGGCCGATCTGCGCGCCGGGGTGAATGTCGATGCCCGTAGCCGAGTGCGCCAGCTCCGAGCTGATCCGCGCCAGCAGCGGCAGGCCGGCTTTGTACAGGTGGTGCGCCAGACGGTGATGGATGATCGCCAGGATGCCGGGATAGCACAGCAGCACCTCATCGACGCTGCGCGCCGCCGGGTCGCCGTGATACGCCGCCAGCACGTCGGTGTCGAGCAGCACACGCATCTGCGGCAGGGCAGCGGCGAAACCCTGGATCAGGCTCAAGGCGTGGGCGTCGACATCCTCGACGTCGACAGTGCCGTGCCGCGCCGCATAGCGCAGTTCCAGGCGCGCCTGGGTCAGCAGCGAGGTGAGCGCGGCATCCAGGGTGTGCCCGACATAGAAGTCTTCGCTTTCCTCGCGCAGGTCCACCGGGCCCAGGCGCATGGGAAACAGCGCGCCGCACAACTGTTCGAGGATCTCGCGCACCGCCTCGCGCGACGGCAGCTCGCGACCGCCCTGCTTGTTGCTGCAGCGCCCATTGCGGCTGCGCCACTGGTCACGGGCCTGGCGCAGCTCGCTGACGATGGTCGGCAATTGCCAATGGCCGGTGGAAGGATGTTCGCTCACGGTGGTCTCCTGGCTGGCGGCGGCCGGATGAATCGGCGCTGATGATAGGCGAATCACTCTACGGCAATTCTTCCCTTGGAAAAAACACCGCTTTATTCCATTCTGCGCCGAGTGCCGCAGCGCCGGTGCTCGTTTCATAGCGCAACGGAATAACGGTTTCGTTTTTAGTATTTCCCGAGCTAACGGCTCACCCCTATAGTCGCCACCTACTCTAACAACAGTGCGGGAACAGCCATGACTCGACTCACCAAGCCCCTTCTGAACGCCAGCCTGGCCCTCCTGCTGGGCGCCGGCCTGTTCAACGCCGCCTTCGCCGGCGAGGAACTGAAGACCATCCAGGAAAAAGGCGTGATCAACGTCGGCCTGGAAGGCACCTACCCACCGTTCAGCTTCGTCGACGAAAACGGCAAGCTGGCGGGCTTCGAAGTGGAACTGGCCGAGCTCCTGGCCAAGCAATTGGGGGTCAAAGCCAAGGTTCAGCCGACCAAGTGGGACGGCATCCTCGCCGCGCTGGAATCCAAGCGCCTGGACGTGGTGATCAACCAGGTCACCATCTCCGAAGAACGCAAGAAGAAGTACGACTTCTCCGAGCCCTACACCGTTTCCGGCATCCAGGCGCTGGTGCTGAAGAAGAAGGCCGAGCAGTTGAACATCAAGACCGCCCAGGACCTGGCGGGCAAGAAGGTCGGCGTGGGTCTGGGCACCAACTATGAACAGTGGGTCAAGCAGGACGTGCCCAAGGCCGACGTGCGCACCTACGAAGACGATCCAAGCAAGTTCGCCGACCTGCGCAACGGCCGCATCGACGCCATCCTGATCGACCGCCTGGCGGCGCTGGAGTACGCGCAGAAGGCCAAGGACACGCAACTGGCCGGCGCCGCCTTCTCGCGCCTGGAGTCCGGCGTGGCGCTGCGCAAGGGCGAACCGGAGCTGCTCGCGGCAATCGACAAGGCCCTGGAAACGCTCAAGGCTGACGGCACGCTGGCCAAGCTGTCCGAGAAATACTTCGGTGCCGATGTCACTCGATGATGCCTGAGACCCTGCAACTGGTGATCGACTCCGCGCCCTTCCTGCTCAAGGGCGCGGGCTACACGGTGCTGCTCAGCGTCGGCGGTATGTTCTTCGGCCTGGTGCTGGGCTTCGCCCTGGCGCTGATGCGCCTGTCGAAGATGCTGCCGCTGGACTGGCTGGCGCGGCTCTACGTCTCGTTCTTCCGCGGCACGCCCTTGCTGGTGCAGTTGTTCGTGATCTATTTCGGCATGCCGCAGATCGGCATCGAGCTCGATCCGATCCCCGCCTCGCTGATTGGCCTGTCGCTGAACATGGCGGCGTACATCTGCGAGATCTTGCGCGCCGCCATTTCCTCCATCGACCGGGGTCAATGGGAGGCGGCGGCCAGCATCGGCATGACCCGCACCCAGGCCATGCGCCGGGCGATCCTGCCCCAGGCCATGCGCACCGCCCTGCCGCCGCTGGGCAACAGTTTCATCTCGCTGGTCAAGGACACCGCCCTGGCCGCGACCATCCAGGTGCCGGAGCTGTTCCGCCAGGCGCAGTTGATCACCGCGCGCACCTTCGAAGTGTTCACCATGTACCTGGCCGTGGCGGTGATCTACTGGATCCTCTGCAGCGTCCTGGCCTACTTCCAGAACCGCATGGAAGCGCGCGTCAACCAGCATGACCAGGAGCACTGAAGATGATCGTCGTAGAGGGCCTGACCAAGCAGTTCAAGGGCCAGACCGTGCTCAAGGGCATCGACCTGAACGTCGCCGCCGGTGAAGTCATCGCCATCATCGGCCCCAGCGGCTCGGGCAAGACCACCTTCCTGCGCTGCCTGAACCTGCTGGAGACGCCCGATGCGGGGCGAATTCGCATCGGCGACATCGACATCGATGCCGCACGCCCGCTCAGCGCCCAGCAAAGCGCCATTCGGCGGCTGCGCCAGCAGGCCGGGTTCGTGTTCCAGAGCTTCAACCTGTTTCCTCACCGCACCGCCCTGGAGAACGTCATCGAAGGGCCGGTGATCGTCAAGAAAACCCCGCGCGAGCAGGCCGTGGCCTTGGGTCGTCAACTGCTGGCCAAGGTCGGCCTGGCCGGCAAGGAAGACGCCTACCCACGGCGCCTGTCCGGCGGTCAGCAGCAGCGAGTGGCCATCGCCCGCGCCCTGGCCATGGAGCCGCAGGTGATCCTGTTCGACGAGCCCACCTCGGCCCTCGACCCGGAACTGGTGGGCGAGGTGCTGGCCACCATCCGCGGCCTGGCCGAGGAAAAGCGCACCCTGATCATCGTCACCCACGAAATGAGCTTCGCCCGCGACGTGGCCAACCGCGTGGTGTTCTTCGACCAGGGGGTGATCGTCGAGCAGGGCGAGGCCAAGGCGCTGTTCGCCAACCCGCAGCACGAGCGCACCCGCCAGTTCCTGCGCAAGTTCCTCGGCACCGCCGCTGCGCAAGACTGAACCAAGGTGGCGCAACACCCCTTGCAACTCCCTGTCTTGATGCGTTCTGGAATCTTGGGCAGCGGCCCAGTAGGAGCGGCCTTGTGTCGCGATTGGACCGCAAAGCGGTCCCGGCAATGGCAGCGGCGAAGCTGAAAATCTGGGACCGCTACGCGGCCCAATCGCGACACAAGGCCGCTCCCACGCGGGCGTGCAGACTCCAATGAAGTTGAGCAAGACCACGGGTCGGTGGTAGGTGAAAGACAGTTGGCCCCTACCGAGATTGCGCTCGCTTTATATCCTCGGCGCGGCATGCGGAACCGGGTAATCATGCGTTTGTTACTCATCTGCAGCGCATGATTTCCAGAATCCAGCGCGTCTTTTTGTGGGAGCGGCCTTGTGT
>NZ_JAUQOQ010000032.1:0-29554 GCF_030580795.1 Pseudomonas boreofloridensis
GGAAAAATGCGATGAATCAATTCGCGATTCTGTACGGAGATCGATTTATCAGGCCGACCTGGTAAAAGCATGGCCAGCCTGACGGCAGGCCGTTAGCGGCCCGCACACAAAAAATCTGACACTCTCCCGGAATACCAGTTGGAATACTGCACCCCACTTGATCACCTGTTTACAGTCGATTTGGCCAGAACTTTCGCAACCACGATTGGCAGTGAACTGCCTCTAGCTAGCTGTCAGCACTGGCAAAAATCGGCCATAAGCGGACTCAATCCGGCGACTGGCGACTGTTCACAACTTAAAGCGGAGGCTCCAGGTAGGCACCCACAGTGTTAGACTCGCTGCTTTGCCCCTACTCCAAGGAATTGTTGCGTGAACACGGAAAATCATTCCCAGACGGCCGCCTTTCTCTGGTCGATTGCCGACCTGCTGCGTGGTGATTTCAAACAGTCCCAATATGGCCGCATCATTCTGCCGTTCACTTTGCTGCGGCGGATGGAGTGCGTGCTGGCGCCGACCAAGGACGAAGTGATCAAGCAGACTTTCGCTCAGGAAGGCCGCCCCGATACCGTGCGTGAGATGATTCTGCTGCGCGCGGCCAGCCAGCAATTTTTCAATGCCTCGCCGCTGACCCTTGGCACAGTGTCAGATACACAGACCGCTTCCGACCTTATGAGCTACGTGCAGGCCTTCAGCAAGGACGCCCGGGAAATCTTCGAGTACTTCCATTTCGAGGATTTCGTTCAGCAGCTGGAAAGCGCCAATTTGCTGTATCAGGTTGTACAGCGTTTCGCGGCTACCGATCTCAGCCCCGAATTCATCAGCAACTTCGGCATGGGCATCATCTTCGAAGAACTGATCCGCAAGTTTGCGGAAAGCTCCAACGAAACTGCGGGGGAGCACTTTACTCCGCGCGATATCGTTCACCTCACCACCTCGCTGGTGATCACTGATCAGGACCACAAGCTCGCGCCCAACAGCATCGTCACCATCTACGACCCAACTGCGGGGACGGGTGGATTTCTGTCTGAGGGGGATGAGTACATCCAGTCCATCAGCGAAAAGGTCAGCGTATCTCTGCACGGCCAGGAGCTGAACCCCGAGTCCTACGCCATCTGCAAAGCGGACATGCTGATCAAGGGGCAGGACGTGGGCAGCATCAAGCTTGGTAATACCCTCTCCAACGACCAACTGGCCGACAACCGCTTCGACTTCATGCTCAGCAACCCGCCGTTTGGCGTGGAATGGAAGAAGGTGCAGAAACAGATCACCGACGAGCACAGCCACAAGGGTTTTGACGGCCGCTTCGGCCCGGGCCTCCCGCGAGTATCCGACGGTTCGCTGCTGTTCCTTCTGCATCTGGTCAGCAAAATGCGTGACCCGCGCGAAGGTGGCTCGCGCATCGGCATCATCCTCAACGGTTCGCCGCTGTTCACCGGTGCAGCGGGTTCAGGTGAGTCGGAGATTCGCCGCTATCTGCTGCAGAACGACTTGGTCGAAGCCATCGTGGCGTTGCCGACTGACATGTTCTACAACACCGGCATCGCCACTTATGTATGGATACTCAGCAACAAGAAAGCCGCTGCACGGCAGGGCAAGGTGCAGTTGATCGACGGCAGCCAGCACTACGCCAAAATGCGTAAGTCGCTGGGCAGCAAACGCCAATACATCACCGAGGATCAAATCAACGAACTGGTACGCCTGTATGGCAGTTTGGAGCAAACCGCACAGAGCAAGATTTTCCCCATTGATGCCTTCGGCTATCGGCGTATCACGGTCGAGCGTCCGCTGCGCCTGAACTTCCAGACCAGCGCCGAGCGCATCGTCAAGGTATTGGAAGAAAAGGCCCTGCAAAAGCTCGCCAGCGCGGCCCAGCAGCAACTGCTAGCCGCCCTCCACGCGATGGACGCCACCGTGTTGCACCGCAACCGCGAACAATTCAGCAAGCTGCTCAAAAAAGCCTTGGCAGCGCACGACGTCAATCTCAGCGCGCCAGAGCTAAAAGCCCTGCTTAGCGCCTTAAGCGAGCGCGACCCCGAGGCGGATATCTGCATGACCAAAGACGAGCCGGAGGCGGATGCGGGCCTTCGAGATAACGAGAATGTGCCGCTGGGCGAGTCGGTGTACGACTACTTCCAGCGCGAAGTCATCCCCCATGTGTCGGATGCCTGGATCGACGAAAGCAAAACCGATGCTCAGGACGGCAAGATCGGCATTGTTGGTTTCGAGATCCCGTTTAACCGTCACTTCTACGTGTTCCAGCCGCCGCGTCCTCTTATCGAAATCGACCGTGATCTGAAAACCTGCACCGATCGCATCAAGCAGATGATCGAGGGGCTATCGGCATGAGTTTTCCAGCATATCCGGTCTACAAGGACTCAGGTGTCGAATGGCAAGGGGCTGTACCTGCTGATTGGCCTAGATCCGCATTAAAGTATCTTGCCGACTATCAGAACGGTTACCCATTCAAGCCGGATGACTGGGGTGTAGAAGGGCTTCCAATTATCCGTATCGCTCAGCTTACAGGTGATAGCGCGCCAAATTATTACGCCGGAGAGCTTGATGATTGTGTCCGGGTTAATGATGGCGATTTACTATTTTCATGGTCTGCGACGATCGACTCGTTCATTTGGTCAGGTGGCGACGCCTGGTTGAATCAGCATATATTTAAAGTCACGTGTTCAGATGAGGCTGATCAACAGTTTTTGTTCTATTTAATAAAGCTTGTCGCACCGAAATTGGCAGATTTTGACGCTCATGGCAGCACCATGAAGCACATTAAGAAAGAGAGCCTTTCTGAGCGTCTTCATGTTCCAACGTTGTTAGAACAAGTTCAAATTGCCCGCTTCCTCGACCACGAAACCGCCCGCATCGACGCGCTGATCGAAGAACAACAGCGTCTGATCCAACTACTTAAAGAAAAGCGCCAGGCAGCCATCTCACTCGCCGTCACCAAAGGGCTCAATCCCACGGTACAGATGAAAGACTCCGGCGTTCAGTGGCTAGGCGAGGTGCCGGCGCATTGGCGAAGCCGAAAAGTGAAGCGGCTTTTCACGCAGAGTAAGCAGCAGGGGTACACGGATATGGAGGTCCTGTCTGTGTATCGCGATTATGGCGTTATTAAAAAAAGCTCACGCAACGACAACAATAATAAGACTCCTGATGATTTGTCGCTGTACCAATTGGTCATGGCTGGTGATTTGGTAGTTAATAAAATGAAAGCTTGGCAGGGCTCGCTTGGCGTGTCCGACCACCAAGGGATAACTAGTCCTGACTATGTTGTCTACCGTCCCTCTCATGGCGAATCATCAAAATTTTTACACTATCTATTTCGCGCCAGTCATATGCCAAAGGTATATCTGTCCATCTCTAACGGCATTCGTCCTAGCCAGTGGCGGATAGAGCCTGAGAAATTCGAACAGATTGAGGTGTTTCTCCCTGCAAAAGCAGAGCAATTGGAGATTGTTAGGTATCTGGAAAACCAGCTAACAAGAATTGATGAATTGATATTGTGTTGTGAGCAGGCGAGTAAGTTTTTGTCGGAACGCCGTTCTACCCTAATCTCCGCCGCTGTCACCGGCAAAATCGACGTGCGCGGCTGGCAGCCTCAGGTCAACACGCCATCCCCCGAACTAGCAGAAGAGGCCGTGTAATGGCGGACAGCAAGGAAGCGCAATTCCAGCAGGACATCATCGGCGCCCTGGCCGCCCAAGGTTGGCTAGTTGGCACCGCCAGCGGCTACGACCGCCGCACAGCGCTGTATACCGAGGATGTGCTGGGCTATTTCAAGGAGGCTTGGCCGGATCGCTGGGACAAGTTTGTCAAGGCCAACCCGAACAACCCAGATGATGTGCTGGTGCAAAAGCTGGTGCGCGAGTTGGAGAAGAGCGGCACCCTGGATGTGCTGCGCCATGGCTTCAAGCTGCCGGCGGTGAAGGTGGAGCTGTGCAGCTTTCAGCCTGATCACGGCATGAACCCGGATACCCTCAAGCGCTACCAGTGCAACCGCCTACGGGTGGTGCCGGAGGTATCCTACTCACCGCATGCGCGTGATGCTGGCAGCAGCGGGCAGAGTTACAACCCGCGTCTGGATCTGGTGCTGTTCGTCAACGGTATCCCCACTGCGACGCTAGAGCTGAAGAGCGAATTCAAGCAGTCGGTGGAAAACGCCAAGCGCCAGTATCGTAATGACCGCCCAGTAAAAGACCCGCTAACGCGCAAACCTGAGCCGCTGCTGACCTTCAAACGTGGTGCGCTAGTGCACTTTGCCGTGGGCCAGAACGAAGTGGCGATGACCACCAAACTTGCGGGTAAAGACACCTTCTTCCTGCCGTTCAATCTCGGCAGTGAGGAAGGCGGCGCGGGCAACCCGATGCCTGACGATGACAGCCAATACGCCACCAGCTACCTGTGGCAACGCCTGTTGCAGCCAGATGCCTGGCTAAAAGTGCTGGGGCGCTTTCTACACTTGGATAAGAAAGCCAGCGAAGGCTTTGACGGCACTCTGGTGACAAAGGAAACGATGATCTTCCCGCGTTACCACCAGTGGGAAGTGGTCAACAAACTCATTGAAACCACCCATGCCGAAGGGCCGGGCAGGCGCTATCTGATCCAGCACAGCGCGGGCTCCGGCAAATCGAACTCCATCGCCTGGACTGCGCATCAACTCGCCTCGATGTACAACGCAGAAGGACAGCGGCTGTTTAACTCGGTAATCGTCGTCACCGACCGCACTGTGCTCGACAGCCAGTTGCAGAACACCATTTATCAATTCGAACACGCTCAAGGCGTGGTCAAACCGATCAGTCGTGACGTCGGCAACCAGAGCAAATCCGAACAATTGGCGGAAGCGCTGGCGGAGCAGACGCGCATCATCATCGTCACCATCCAGACCTTCCCTGCGCTGTTCGACGCTCTGGATAAATATCCCAAGTTGGCGAGCGGGCGCTATGCAGTCATTGCCGACGAGGCGCACTCGTCGCAAACCGGCTCGTCGGCCAGCAAGCTGAAACAAATTCTCGGTAGCGATGCATTGGATGCCGAAGAAGTCAGCGCCGAAGACCTTCTGGACGCCGCTGTACAAGCGCGCCAACCGAATGAGCGCATCAGCTACTACGCCTTTACTGCTACGCCCAAAGCCAAGACTCTTGAGCTATTCGGTCGCCCAGCCGACCCGAGGCTTCCGGCCAGTTCCAGCAACAAGCCGGAGGCGTTTCATCTGTATTCCATGCGCCAGGCTATCGAAGAGGGTTTCATCCTCGACGTACTGCGCAACTACACAACCTACAGCACCGCGTGGAAGATTGCCCACCCGAATGGCGAAGAGGACGACGAGGTGGACAGCAAAAAAGCGCGCATCAAGTTGGCGCGCTGGGTGCGTTTGCATCCCTACAACATCAGTCAAAAGGTTGAGGTGATCGTCGAGCACTTCCGCGCCAACATTCGTGGCCTGCTCAATGGCCAAGCCAAAGCCATGGTCGTCACCAGCAGCCGCCAGGAAGCAGTGCGTTATCAGTTGGCAGTGAAAGCCTACGTACAGCAGATGGGTTACAAAGACGTACACCCGCTGGTGGCGTTCTCCGGCAGCGTGTTGCCGGATAAGGTGATTCCCGAAGAGGTGACGGAAAACAGCGGCCTGCTCAACGCAGGCCTGAATGGTCGCGACCTGGCGGACGCTTTCGACACTCAAGACTTCAACGTGATGATTGCCGCCAATAAGTACCAGACCGGCTTCGATCAACCCAAACTGTGCGCCATGTACGTGGATAAGAAGCTGCAAGGTGTGGACTGCGTGCAGACCTTATCGCGGTTGAATCGCACCTTTGGTGACAACAAGCAAACCTTCATCCTCGATTTTTTCAATGAGCCGCAGGACATTCTCGACGCGTTCTTGCCGTACTACACCAAAGCCGAGCTGACCGACGTAACTGACCCGCAGATTATCTATGACCTGCAGAAGAAACTGGATGCCGAGGGGATCTATTACTGGCAGGAGGTTGAGGCGTTCGCCATGGGCTTCTTCGACCCCAAGGCGGCAGCCAGCAAGCTCAGCTTCTACTGCACTCCCGCTAAGGAGCGCTTTGCCAAGCGTTATGCGTTTTCGTTGGAGTCGCGCCAGCAGGCGCTGGACTACAAACACACCGCTGAAGCCCATGGCGACAGCGCCGCCCTGAAAAAAGCTGAACATGCGTTGAAAGAGGCTGGCGAGCAGGTTGACCAGCTTGATCTGTTCCGCAAGAACCTACAAAGCTTCGTGCGCCTATACGAGTTCCTCTCGCAGATCGTGCCCTACGAGGATCACGAGTTGGAGCAGCTCTGTGTTTATGCCAAGCACTTGCACCCCCTGTTACGGGTGGATCGCCTTCAACAAGACGACGTAGACGTGGGCGAGCTGCAACTGAGCCATTACCGCCTGAGCAAGCGTGCCGAACACCAATTGCGCCTGAGTGAGGAAGAGGGCGAATACTCCCTCAAACCTGGCAATGATGTTGGCAGCGGCAAGCCGCATGACCCAGAAAAGAAACGGTTGTCAGAAATCATCGAAGCGCTCAACGATATTTTCGGCGCAGAGGTGAGCGATGACGACCAGCTTCAATTCCTCACCGGCATCGCCCAGCGCATCAGTCGTCAGGAAGATGTGATGGCTCAAGTAAATAGCCACTCAGTGAATCAGGTGATGCACGGCCTATTTCCAAAGCGTGTGCTCGACACAGTACTTGACGCCATGACTGATCACGAGAAGCTGTCGCTTGAGGTGCTGGATAACGAGACGAAGAGCCGGGCCTTTGCTTTAGTGATTCTGAAAATGCTCAAGTCGGCAGTTACGCTGAATGACCTCGGTGGCTGAAAGGCTGCCATGCCGTTATGGATAGCAAGCCTGCATTAGCTACGTCACGCCCTGGGCGTAGCTGCTACCGATCCCTAGACGCCGTCAATATATACAGCTGTTGGCTGGGCACATTTCTTTGGGGGCAGGATATAAAGAGACCAGTTATAGCTTGTAGAGTGGATGGTCTCAGAAAAAAATAGGTTTGTAGCATTTCGCTAGCACCTTTTTGCCCGGGATGTGTATAGTCTTCGTACGCGATCCATAAACCCCACCTGCCCAACAGTGGGGTAACGAGTTACCGTGGCATCTCTGGCGAGCAGTTCCACGGTAGCAGCGCTTCGTAGTCTGCTACCGACGAGGCGTGCGGTAGCCGCTCAAGTACGTGGCGCAGCCACGTATAAGGCTCTTGGCCGTTGACCTTGGCGGTCTCGACCAGGCTGTAGATCTTCGCGCTGGCACTGGCGCCGTTGACGGTGTCGCTGAACAGCCAGGCCTTGCGTCCTATGACAAACGGCTTGATCGCTCTTTCGGCCGTATTGTTATCGATGGGCAAGTAACCCGCTTCGACATAGCGCTCCAGTCGACTCCAGTTATTCGCCAGGTAATGCACTGCCTTGCCCAACGCACTTTGTGCGGTCACCTGCGACTGGGTTTTATCCAGCCAGCTTTTCAGTTGTGTCAGGATCGGCAGGCTTTTCTCCTGTCGACCAGTAAACCGCTGTTCATCACTGACGTCCTTGAGCTCGCGCTCGATGCCGTACAGCTTGTTGATCATCGCCAGCGCGATATCAGCCCGTCCGGTTTTACCTTTGGGCTGCACTTTTTGCGCGTCCAAGAACTTGCGTCGCGCATGGGCCATGCACGCCAGTCGCTCCACGCCCGGCTGCAACGCCAACGCGTTATAGCCGGCGTAATCATCAGTCATGACGTAGCCACGGTAACTCTCCAGCAAGCGCAACGGCACCCCCTGCGCACGGCTGGACGTGTAATCAAACAGCACAACTTTTCGATCCGGGGGGCTACTGGCTTGCACCCACATCCAGGATTGGCTGGTCGGATCTCGATCCGGTTCTTTCAACACCTGTACACGGGTTTCATCGCAGTGAATCACTGGGCTTTCCAGCAACCGATCACGCATCAAATTAAGAAATGGCTGGAAATGCTGGCTGCACGGGATCACCCAGCGTGCCAGCGTTTGCCGAGGGATATCGATACCGTGACGGCTAAGTACCGTTTCAAACCGATGCAACGGTAAACCGTCGACATACTTGGTGGTCAGTAGCATGGCCAGCACGCTGAGGCTGGCCATGCTTTTCTCGATCAACTGGGCGGGCTTGTCGGCGGTGACCGGTGCGGCTTCACAGCCACGGCAAGCGTAGATCTTGCGGATATGTTTGATGACCCGGATCTGCATCGGCACGATATCCAGTTGCCCACTGGTTTCTTCCCCGATGGCATGTTTGCGGCAACCGCAAGCACAGGTCAGTTCGTGTTCGGGCAGTTCGTGGATGACTTCGATACGCGGCAGATTGGCTGAAAACGGCTTGCGTTTGCCACGACGCACTGTGGGTGCAACGACTTTCTCATCGGCGTCACCGACTGAAGGCATGATCGTGTCCCGAGAAGTGGTGTAACTGAACCAGCCGAAGGCGCCCAGCGGGCGAAAGAGGGTGGTCATCGTGGTTCTTGGCTAACGTTGAGTTTGCGAAGACCTAACACTCACCAGGAAAACCACGATGACCAAGCCCACTATCGCACTGACCGAGTTGGTTGAGAAAGGGGCAGACGCTGATCTGATCAAGCAAATGATCCAGTTCGTTGCCCAGCGCATGATGGAATTCGATGTCGAAAGCCTGTGCGGCGCCGGCTTCGACGTTAAAAGCCCTGACCGGATAAACAGCCGCAACGGCTACCGGGATCGCCTCTGGCAAACCCGCGCTGGCGATGTCGATCTCAAGATCCCGAAACTGCGTCAGGGCAGCTATTTCCCAGGCTTTCTTGAGCCTCGTCGTACTGCCGAGAAGGCCATGGCGGCGGTGATCCAGGAAGCCTATATCCAAGGCGTTTCAACGCGTTCGGTGGACGAGCTGGTCAAGGCCATGGGCATGACCGGCATTTCCAAGAGCCAGGTGTCACGGCTGGCTGGCGAGATCGATGAACGCGTCCACGCCTTCCTTGATCGCCCTCTGGAAGGCGACTGGCCTTACCTGTGGATCGACGCCACGTACGTCAAGGTGCGGGAGGCCGGACGCATCGTCTCGGTCGCCGTAATAATTGCCGTGGCCGTGAACACGGATGGTGGCCGCGAAGTCTTGGGCATGCGGGTTGGGCCGTCGGAGGCCGAGCCGTTTTGGACGGACTTCCTGCGAAGCCTTATGCGGCGCGGCCTGCGTGGCGTGAAGTTGGTCATCTCCGATGCCCACGAAGGTTTGAAGGCTGCGGTTTCCAAGGTCTTCAACGCGACCTGGCAGCGCTGCCGCGTACACTTCATGCGCAACGCCATGGCCCATGTCGGCAAGGGCCAGCGCACCATGGTAGCGGCGCTTCTGCGCACGGTTTTCGCCCAAGATAGCCGCGCTGAATGCCACCAACAGTGGCGCTTGGTTGCAGACCAACTGCGCGAAAAGTACCCCAAGATCGCAACACTCATGGACGGGTGCGAGGACGAGGTGCTGGCGCACATGGCGTTTCCCAAAGCGCATCGACAGCAACTGCACAGCACCAATCCACTGGAGCGGCTCAACGCAGAGATCAAGCGCCGCACCGACGTCGTGGGCATCTTCCCCAACGATCCTGCGATCACAAGGCTGGTAGGGGCGATGCTGCTGGAGCAGAACGACGAATGGTGCCTGCAACGGCGATATATGCAGTTGGAGGCCTTTGAATCCGTCAGTGATAATCCACAGGCCAAGCTGTCGGCCGTAATCAACTAAACAGCAAACTCAGTGGCCAGCGCCATGATGAGTTACACCACTTCTTGGGACACGATCCTCCGGGATTAGTAGGTCACTACAAACTACCCACTTTAAGGAAATTTCCTTCCCATTAGCGGTTGCGAATAAGTCCGCCTCAAGGCTACATTCCCCAAGTCGCAGCAAAATCTGCGACCAGGTGTAGGAACCTGCTGGTAAACTTGGCGCTCGCACAAGGCGCCCCATCACATCGGCTGGCGCCTTTTTTGCGTCTGCTGTGATGTCATGGCGGCTGTGTGTGGGCAGGCTTTGGCCTGGCCGGGTTCCAAGTTTCCCGGTATTCCTACCCCACGCACAGCTGCCACCCAATCCCGTAGGAAGGATCGTGGTAGCTCCAACCTCAAACTTGGAGCCTCATGCATGCTAATTCGCATTCTGAGCAGGATCCCCGCATCCGCTCTCCGCCGGCCAACCCCTGCGGCCACCCCATCCCCAGCTTTCTACCCGATCGACAGCCAAGCCCTCGCCGACTGCGCCAAGCAGGAGGTGTCCCATGACTGACCGTGAGCATTTGTCTACCCTCCAAAGCTACGTCTGGACGCTCGAGCTATTAGGCGAGGCGCTTGTCCAGCATGACGAGGTGCTGGAGTGTGAGCACAACCCGCAACTGAGCGTCCGCAACACCGCGGGCATTCATCAGGCGATCCGAATCATCAGCCGGCTGGCCAGCGAGCAGTTCGCCAAGCTGGAGGTGATGAGGGAGGAGGGGGAAAGGTGATGGCGTGCTGCCTTTGAGGCACTGAATCCCGCACACAAAAAAAGACGCCCAAAGGCGTCTTCTTCTGTTTCGGATTTGGTGGAGCCGGGGGGATTTGAACCCCCGTCCGCCAGTACTCCGCTGTCGGTACTACATGCTTAGCCATCTCAACTGAGTTAATCCGCAGCCGCCCGAGTGGCAGGGTGCTTTGGACGAGTTGGGTAAGTTTTAGTCGCTTTGCCCCCAACGTGCTACACGACGATCCTGTTCTGTATGACAATCACTTCGGGTTTACAGGCATCCCCTGGTGATTGCTGGAGCCGAAGCTACCAGGAGAGCGGGCTCAGCTGCTTACGCAGCGAGAGCGTAGCCCTCGTAGTTTTCGTCATTGGCAACTATAGAAAGTTGCAACAGTGGATTTACGAGTTCTGTTACCAACTCGGCATGCACCTAGAGTTTCGCGACCGGCGTCGAATCCTAATCGGCCCCACACTCAGCTCTAGCTGACGTATCTCGCGACACGTGCCGCGCAGTATACGCCTTTACACGGGCGGCGTCGACAGCGGGTGCCGCCGCCCTTTCCACGGCCCTGAATCAGGCGCCGCTGCTGCCTTTTTCAATCTGTTTCAGACGCTCCAGCACCTGGTTGGTGATGGTAATGCATTCCTCTTTGTTGCCTTTGGCCTGGGCGGCCTTGGCTTTGTCGATGTGCTTATTGAGGGTATCGACCAGGTCTTCGGAGGTGGCGCCGGTGGTGGCCATTTCGTCGTTGATCTTCTGCAGGTTGATCGCACACAGGTCGTCGGCAGCGAACACCGGCGAGGCCAGCAGGGTGGCAGCCGCGAATACGGCGGAAAACGCAGTACCTTTCATGGGTGTCTCCTCGTGAAGGCCGCGGGAAAGTGGGCCTGAAAAGTGGACTGTGGCCTTTGGCCAAGGGTTCCATTGGCGTTGCCGGAGGTTTGCGCACGAAATGTTGCGAAGGTAAAGAGGGTGAGGCAACCGGTCACGCGGCAAACAACCACACAGCCTGTGCTGGCGTTCGGGTCTATGCTTGGCTTCAGTCGTTGATCTGGATCAATCGTTCCAGATGCAACGATATGGCCGACCGGCCAGGTTCCCTGCGATCGAACAGAACAATCCGACAACAGCGCACTCGATCATCTGTAGGGGCAGTGAGCGTGCGGGTCACGAGCCCGAACGCCTGATTACCTGAAGAGGAAGCATCATGTTCGGTTTGGAAGCCTTGGAGCTCGCCCGAATCCAGTTTGCGTTTACCGTCTCCTTCCATATTCTGTTCCCGGCCATCACCATTGGTCTGGCGAGCTATCTTGCGGTGCTCGAAGGCCTCTGGCTGAAGACCGACAACCGCGTCTACCGTGACCTCTACCAGTTCTGGTCGAAGATCTTCGCCGTCAACTTCGGCATGGGCGTGGTCTCCGGGCTGGTCATGGCCTATCAGTTCGGCACCAACTGGAGCGGGTTCTCCGACTTCGCCGGGTCGATCACGGGTCCGCTGCTCACTTACGAAGTGCTCACCGCCTTCTTCCTGGAAGCCGGTTTCCTGGGCGTCATGCTGTTCGGCTGGAACCGCGTGGGCCGAGGGCTGCACTTCTTCGCCACGGTGATGGTGGCGATCGGCACGCTGGTGTCGACCTTCTGGATCCTCGCCTCCAACAGTTGGATGCAGACGCCCCAGGGCCACGAGATCATCGACGGTCGTGTGGTGCCAATGGACTGGTTCCTGGTCATCTTCAACCCGTCGTTCCCCTACCGCCTGATGCACATGGCCACGGCCGCGTTCGTGGCCACGGCGTTCTTCGTCGGTGCGTCGGCGGCCTGGCACCTGCTGCGCGGGCGGGACAACCCGGCGGTGCGCAAGATGCTGTCGATGGCCATGTGGATGGCGTTGATCGTCGCGCCCATTCAGGCGGTGATCGGCGACTTCCATGGCCTGAACACGCTCAAGCACCAGCCGGTGAAGATCGCGGCCATCGAAGGGCACTGGGAGAACACGCCGGGCGAGCCGACGCCGCTGATCCTGTTCGGGCTGCCGGACATGCAGGCCGAGACCACGCGGTTCAAGATCGAGATTCCGGCGCTGGGCAGCTTGATCCTGACCCACAGCCTGGACCAGCAAGTGCCGGCCATGAAGGAGTTCGCGCCTGAGGATCGGCCCAATTCGACCATCGTGTTCTGGTCGTTCCGGGTCATGGTCGGGCTGGGCATGCTGATGATCCTGGTCGGTCTGTGGAGCCTGTGGCTGCGCAAGCGCGGCACTTTGTACAGCTCGCGGCCGTTCCTGTACCTGACGCTGTGGATGGGGCCGTCCGGGCTGATTGCCATTCTGGCTGGCTGGTTCACCACGGAGGTGGGGCGCCAGCCGTGGGTGGTGTATGGGCTGATGCGCACCGCCGATGGGGTGTCCAACCACAGCACCCTGCAGCTTGGCTTCACCTTGGTGATGTTCGTGGTGGTGTACTTCGCGCTGTTCGGCACCGGCCTGGGCTACATGATGCGCCTGGTGCGCAAGGGCCCGGCCAGCGACGAGGGCGACAGTCAGCCGCCGGGTGGTCCGGGGCAGCAACGCACGCCGGCGCGGCCGTTGTCCGCCGCCGATGATCGCGGTACGCCGCAGCACGCCAGCCTGAACGAGGGGAACTGAGCCATGGGTATCGATCTGCCACTGATGTGGGCCGTGATCATCATCTTCGGGGTGATGATGTACGTGGTCATGGATGGTTTCGACCTGGGTATCGGCATGCTCTTCCCCTTCGTCAAGGGCGAGCGTGACCGCGATGTGATGATGAACACCGTCGCCCCGGTCTGGGACGGCAACGAGACTTGGCTGGTGCTGGGCGGCGCGGGGCTGTTCGGGGCGTTTCCGCTGGCCTATTCGGTGGTGCTGGAGGCGCTGTACCTGCCGTTGATGCTGATGCTGGTGGGGTTGATCTTCCGGGGCGTGGCCTTCGAGTTCCGCTTCAAGGCCACCGACGACAAGCGTCACCTGTGGGACAAGGCGTTCATCGGCGGTTCGCTGGTGGCGACGTTCTTCCAGGGCGTGGCGCTGGGCGCCTTCATCGAAGGCTTCAAGGTGGTCGATCGGCACTATGCCGGTGGCACGCTGGACTGGCTGACGCCGTTCAGCCTGTTCAGTGGGGTGGGGTTGATCGTGGCCTACACGCTGCTGGGTTGCACCTGGCTGATCATGAAGACCGAAGGCCCGCTGCAGAAGCAGATGCACGACCTGGCCCGGCCGTTGGCGCTGGTGCTGCTGGTGGTGATCGGCATCGTCAGCCTGTGGACGCCGCTGGCCTACGGGCAGATCGCCGAGCGCTGGTTCAGCATGCCCAACCTGATCTGGTTCATGCCGGTGCCTGTGCTGGTGCTGGTGACCTTCTACGGCTTGCTCAAGGCGGTGGCGCGGCATGCCAATTACCTGCCGTTCCTGCTGACGCTGGTGCTGATCTTCCTGGGCTACAGCGGGCTAGGCATCAGCCTGTGGCCGAACATCATTCCGCCGTCGATCTCGATCTGGCAGGCCGCTGCGCCGCCGCAGAGCCAAGGCTTCATGCTGGTGGGCACGCTGTTCATCCTGCCGCTGATCCTGGGGTACACCTTCTGGAGCTACTACGTGTTCCGCGGCAAGGTGCGCCACGATGACGGGTATCACTGAGGAGGGCAGGGTGATGACGGTCGAAGAGAAGAAGCCGCTATGGCAGCGCTTGGGCTGGTTGGTGCTGATCTGGGCACTGAGCGTCGCGGCGCTGGGCGTGGTGGCCTATGGCATGCGCCTGTTCATGAATGCGGCGGGTTTGACCACCCATTGAGCGGGGACGCGCCAGTGTTCGCTTGAGATCGCCGGGGCCGCTTTGCGGCCCTTTTCGCGACGCAAGGCCGCTCCCACGCAGCCGGCGCGGTGTCAGACAGATTGGGAGATCATCGAGCGCAAGGGGCTAATGGCGCGACTGTCTTGCTCAATTTCTGGCAGCTCACCGGCCCTTGTGGGAGCGGCCTTGCGTCGCGATGGACCGCGCAGCGGTCCCAGGTTTTCAGCTTCGCCGCACCCATCGCCGGGGCCACCTCCACACATGTCCAGGCATTACTTGCGGGCTTTGAGCACCACGAACTTGGGCGTCGCGGCCACTTGTTCAACGCCGCGGAACAGCCGCGCCAGTTTGCTGTGATAACCCAGGTGGCGGTTGCCGACGATGTACAGCGCGCCGCCCACCACCAGCGCTTCGCGCGCTTGCTGGAACATGCGCCAGGCGAGGAAATCGCCGACCACCTGCTGCTGGTGGAACGGTGGATTGCACAGCACCACGTCCAGCGACTGCTTGTCCTGCCCCGCCAGCCCGTCGTCCGCACGGATATCCGCCAGCCGGTCGCCCAATGCCGCCTGCCAGTTCTCCCGCGCCGACTGCACGGCCATGTACGACTCATCCACCAAGGTGTGCTGCGCTTGCGGGTTGAGCAGCGCGCTGGCGATGCCCAGCACACCGTTGCCGCACCCCAGGTCGGCGATACGTGCCTGGCCCAAGTCGCGCGGCAGGTGGGGCAGGAAGGCGCGGGTGCCGATGTCCAGGCCTTCGCGGCAGAACACGTTGGCGTGGTTGAGCAGCTCCAGCGCCGGGCTGTCCAGACGGTAGCGCGTGGGATAGGGCGACACGGCCTGTGGGCGTTCGGCGAACGTGGCGGTCAGCAGACGCGCTTTCTTCTGTGCCAGCGACGCCTGCACCGGGCCGATGTAGCGCTCCAGCAAATCGCCCGCCGCGCGCGGCAGGTGCTTGATCATGGCGCCGGCGATCACTTCGGCGCCCGGCGCCAGATGGCCCTGCAAGCGAATCAACTGCTCTTCGAGCAAGGCCAGGGTCTTCGGCACGCGCACCAGCACGCGGTCGAACGGCCCCTGCCAAGCGGCGCTGGCCGGCACGAATGGCACGCAGTCGAAGGGCTTGCCGTTGCGCGCCAGGTTCTTCTCCAGCGCCAGGTGAGCCAGGTGCGAGTCACCGCTGCTGATCACTTGCACTTGCCCAGCCAGGCTCGCGGCCAGGGCGCCGAAACTGTCGTTGAGAATCAGCACCCGGGCGTCGGCGGCGGGCGCCTGGGTGGCCAAGTGCGAGAGCAGGTATTCGTCGGCGGCGTCGAAGGCCTGTAGCGGGTCGTTGTTCTGCTCCGGCTGGCGGATCAGGTCGAGTTCGGCGAAGGGGCTGATGAGCAGAGGCATGGGAAACGGGCTCGAAACGGCTGTGCGCGCAGAGCTCGTCTGCGTGCTGGAAAACGCTCGATTCTACAGGCTTTGCCAGGCAGCGGCAGTCACTTCCAGATCAAGCCGCGAGCCGCGGCGACCGCAACGGCAGCGGTCTTGTTGGTGACGCCGAGTTTGGTGATGACGCTGCGGATGTGGAAGTTCACGGTGCTGGGGGAGAGGGAGAGGATGCAGGCGATGTCTGAAGCGGTCTTGCCGTCGGCTGTCCATTTGGTGACTTCGAGTTCGCGCTCTGTCAGCTCATGGGACGGGCTTTCCGCTCGGCGGTGGTGCTCGCAGATCAGCTCGTGCAGCACATTGTGCAACCATAAAAGCTGTGCGCTTTTGCTGAGCAGTTCGTGGGCGGAAATACGGCGCTGACTGCGTGCCACGCTCAATTGGCTCTCGTGGTTGTAGCGGTCGTAGAGCGACTGCGTCCAGCCATGACGCAGGCCATGGGTACACGCGGCCTCACGAAAATCGGGCACCTCGTCGTACAGCTCATCCTCCCACAGCACCGGAACGGCGCTGATGCGGCTGCGGTTGATGGCCGGGTCCTGGAGGATGAAATCGCGGTCGGCGCGAAAGCGCTCGTTCCACGCTTGGGGAAAATTGTTGTACAGGATGGTCTGCGGGTGACGTGCCGGAATGTGCAGGTGCAACACCAGCCCGAGGTACATCATGCCCATCTCTTGCGCCAGCAAGATGGCCTGGTCGAACATTCTTTCGGGGTGCCGCTCCCCGAGCAGGGTCTGCAGCTTTTCTTGCTTCCAGTGCGGCATGACGCTGCTCCAGTTGGATCCAGGATTGGACTTGCCCACTTGAGTGTAGAAAAAGCTGTAAAAACCGCTGGGAATTTTTGGCTATAGCGACGAAGTGCAGGGTAATTTCCTGCTCATAAGCTATACGCCTACAGCCGTGCGGTGTTTCTTCGCGGCGGTTTGCGAGACACTGGGCGCAATCATTCCAGGAGCCCCCCATGACCGCCAGCGCCGACAAATACACCTCCCAGACCTTGCTCGATGTGCAGCCACTGACGCCGAACCTGTTCAGTCTGCGGGTCACACGCGATCCGGGCTTTCGTTTCCGCTCGGGCCAGTTCGCGCGTCTGGGGGTGACCAAGGCCGATGGCAGCGTGGTGTGGCGTGCGTACTCGATGGTCAGCGCCCCGCACGACGAGTTTCTGGATTTCTTCTCGATCGTGGTGCCGGATGGCGAATTCACCAGCGAGCTGAGCCGCTTGCAGAAGGGCGACAGCCTGCTGATCGAGCGCCAGGCCTACGGCTACCTGACCCTGGACCGCTTCGTCGACGGCCGCGACCTGTGGCTGCTGGCCACCGGCACCGGCATCGCGCCGTTCGTGTCGATCCTCCAGGACTTCGAGGCCTGGGAGCGCTTCGACGCCATCAAACTGGTGTATTCGGTGCGTGAAGCCAAGGAGCTGGCCTATCTGGACCTGATCGCGGGCCTCGAGCAGCGTGAATACCTGACCGAGTTCGCCGGCAAGCTGCAGTTCATCCCGGTGGTCACCCGCGAATCCCACCCCGGCGCGCTGAACGCGCGCATCACCACGCTGATCGAAACCGGCGAGCTGGAGCGCGCCGCGGGCCTGGAGCTGTCGCCCGAGCACTCGCGCATCATGCTCTGCGGCAACCCGGAGATGATCGACGAGACCCGCAAAGTCCTCAAAGCCCGCGACCTGCAACTGAGCCTCAGCAAACGCCCCGGCCAAGTCGCGGTCGAGACGTATTGGTGAGGTAGCGGCAAGCGGCAGGTAGTTGCAAGCTGCAAGCTACAAGCGGCAAGTAGGAGCGGTGCGGTGCGCGCTCCCGCTTGCCGCTTGCCGCTTATAGCTTGCCGCTGTTGTTCTTGAGGAGGTCGCGGATTTCGGTGAGCAGGGTTTCCTGCGGGGTCGGGGCCGGGGGCACGCTGGGGGCCTTGGCTTCTTCGCGCTTGAGGCGGTTGATCGCTTTGACGCCCATGAAGATGGCGAAGGCGACGATGATGAAGTCGATCACCGTCTGGATGAATTTACCGTAGGCCAGCACCACCGCCGGCACATCGCCTTGGGCGGCTTTGAGGGTGATTGCCAGGTCGCTGAAGTCTACGCCGCCGATCAGCAGGCCCAGCGGCGGCATGATCACATCGCCCACGAACGACGAGACGATCTTGCCGAAGGCCGCGCCGATGATGATACCCACCGCCATATCGACGACATTTCCCTTGACCGCGAAGGCCTTGAATTCGTTGAGCACGCCCATGTGTTCTTCCTTTGTAACAAGTGATGAGTAAACGCAGTGTAAGCCACGGAATCGATTCTTGTACTGCGTGGGGTACAGACTGCCATCAGCCTGAATAGTTTTGTCGCTGGCCGTTGCCGCCGAGGCACGCGCGCGTTCGGCTATCATGGCGGTCTTTGCCCAGGAGACTGACCCGATGGCCAAGGCCAAGCGCTTGTATGGCTGCACCGAGTGCGGCGCGACCTTCCCCAAATGGGCCGGCCAGTGCGGTGAATGCGGCGCCTGGAATACCCTGGTCGAAACCATGATCGAGAGCGGCGCTGCAGCGGCCCCGGCCGGGCGCGCCGGCTGGACCGGGCAGCAGGCGCCGATCAAGACCCTGGCCGAAGTCAGCGTCGAGGAAATCCCGCGCTTCACCACCAGCAGTACGGAACTGGACCGCGTGCTCGGCGGCGGCCTGGTCGACGGCTCGGTGGTGCTGATCGGCGGTGATCCGGGCATCGGCAAGTCCACCATCCTGCTGCAAACCCTGTGCAACATCGCCACCCACATGCCGGCGCTGTACGTCACTGGCGAGGAGTCGCAGCAACAGGTGGCCATGCGCTCGCGGCGCCTGGGTTTGCCCCAGGACCAGCTCAAGGTGATGACCGAGACCTGCATCGAAACCATCATCGCCACCGCTCGCCAGGAAAAGCCGCGGGTGATGGTCATCGACTCGATCCAGACCATCTTCACCGAGCAACTGCAATCGGCGCCCGGCGGCGTGGCCCAGGTGCGCGAGAGCACGGCGCTGCTGGTGCGCTACGCCAAGCAGAGCGGCACGGCGATCTTCCTGGTCGGCCACGTCACCAAGGAAGGCTCGCTGGCCGGGCCGCGGGTGCTCGAGCACATGGTCGATACCGTGCTGTATTTCGAAGGCGAATCGGACGGCCGCCTGCGTTTGCTGCGGGCGGTGAAGAACCGCTTCGGCGCGGTCAACGAACTGGGTGTGTTCGGCATGACCGACCGTGGCCTGAAGGAAGTCTCCAACCCCTCGGCGATCTTCCTCAACCGGACCCAGGAGGAAGTGCCCGGCAGCGTGGTGATGGCGACTTGGGAGGGCACCCGACCGATGCTGGTGGAGGTGCAGGCGCTGGTCGACGACAGCCACTTGGCCAACCCGCGCCGGGTCACCCTGGGCCTGGACCAGAACCGCCTGGCCATGTTGCTGGCGGTGCTGCACCGCCACGGCGGCATTCCCACCCACGACCAGGACGTGTTCCTCAACGTGGTCGGTGGGGTCAAGGTGCTGGAGACTGCCTCGGACCTGGCGCTGCTGGCAGCGGTGATGTCCAGCCTGCGCAACCGCCCGCTGGCCCACGGCTTGCTGGTGTTCGGTGAAATCGGTCTGTCCGGCGAGGTGCGCCCGGTGCCCAGCGGCCAGGAGCGTCTCAAGGAAGCGGCCAAACACGGCTTCAAGCGCGCCATCGTGCCCAAGGGCAACGCGCCCAAGGAAGCGCCGGCTGGACTGCAGGTGATCGCGGTGACGCGACTGGAGCAGGCGCTGGACGCGTTGTTCGAGTGATCGACTCACTTGCAACTGATTCTCAGTAGCGAGTAGCATTCCGCCACCTTGCGAGCACCAGCGGGAGTGCGTGTGGCGGAGTCCGACCTCAAGCGCTTGTTCATCAAGCATGCGAAAACCTTGCAGGGCCTGCTCACGCGCAAGGTGCGCGATCCGCAGTTGGCCGCTGACCTGGTGCAGGAGAGTTTCCTGCGCCTGGCCGAGCAGCAGCGTCAAGAACCCTTGGATAACCCGCCTGGCTACCTGTACCGCACCGCGCACAACCTGATGATCGACCACGTGCGCCAGCAGCAGCGACGCAAGACCGACCTGGTGCCCCACGAAGCCCTCGAAGGCATCGTCGAGGACCGTCCGGGATTGGACGAGCAGGTCGCCCGCGAGCAGCACTTGCGGCGCTTGCTGGCGATTGTCCAGGCGCTGCCCGAGCGCACTGGGCAGGTCTTTCGCCTGAATCGCCTGGAGGGCATGACCCACGCCGAGGTCGCCCGTCACCTGGGTATTTCCGACAGTTCCGTGCAGAAGCATCTGGCCAAGGCGTTGGCCTATGTGATGCAGTGCCTGGACGAGGATGGCTGACCAACGGTTTACTGAAAAACGCCCCTTCAGACGTCAGCCCAGACATAACCAGATCGCGAGAGAACCGTGTGACTAGCCAGAACCCGCCCGAGCAAGCGATTCGCGAGCAGGCCGCCGAGTGGGCGGTGCGCGCCGCCAGTGGCGTACTCGACCCGGCGCAGCAACGGGCGTTGGCCCAGTGGTGCGCTGCCGACCCGCAGCATGCCCAGGCCTATGCCTTCGCCCAGGCAACCTGGGCCGACCTCGGCGGATTGGCCGCGTTGACGTCCTCGCGCCCTCGTGCCGCCGCCCGTCCGCTGCGTCGCCGTTCCCGCCTGCGCCAGGCCATGACCGGCGTCGCCGCGCTGCTGGTATTGGCCTTCGGTGTCGCGCAGGCCCCGCACTGGCTGCTGCAATGGCGTGCCGACTACGTCACCGGCATGGGTGAAGTGCGCCAGGTGACGCTGCCCGATGGCAGCCAGGTCGACCTGGATGCCCGCAGCGCCATTGCCCTGGACTTCGATGACCAGCAGCGCCGTGTGCGCTTGCTGGCGGGAGAAGCGGTGTTCAGCGCCGCGCCGGTTTCGGCGCAGGAACCGCGGCCGTTCGTGGTCGAGCATGCTGGCGCCACCACCCGCGCGCTGGGTACGCGCTTCGTGGTCGGCGATGCGGGCGCAGGCGGCTGGGTCGGGATGCTCGAGCACCGGGTGGCCGTGCACCTGCTCAACTCGCCGGACCGGGGGCGCGCCGATCAAGTGGTGGAGCAGGGGCAGGCGGTGCGCTACGACCAGGCAGACGGTGTGCGTCCCTGGCCGCAGCAGGACCTGCAACGGGCCACCGACTGGGCGCGCGGTGTGCTGGTGTTCGAGCGCCAGCCGCTGGCCGATGTGGTGGCTCGGCTCAATCACTACCGCAGCGGGCAATGGCTGGTTTTGAATGAGCAACTGGCCCGGCGCGAGGTGAGCGGGGTGTTTCGCCTCGACCAATTGGCCACCGTCGGCGCGGTGTTGAGCGATGAGCTGCAGGCCCGTCGGCTCGAACTGCCCGGCCTGACCGTCATCTACTGACCCCGTCGCGCCTCGGCACCTCTATGGGCGGCCAATCGCGGCTGCCGCAGGTCGCGCGCTACTTTTGCAGGCGCGGCGACTGAGCTGACATCCCCGCGCAGCCGCTGCCATTGCTGCCTTGAGCATCTTTTTTCATTTTTCCTTACTGACTTTTCCGCCCCTGCACGTCTGATTGTTGAGATTGATTTTCATTACTAGAAAACGCCTACAACAGACGAGCCTTCGCAGTGACCACGCCACGACAACAGACCCCGCGACCTTTGAGTCGCCTCGCCCTGGCCAGCAGCCTGGCCCTGGGCACCTGCGCCTTGCCGATGGGGATCGGCCAGGTGCAGGCCGCCGCACCGGTCGAGCGCGCCGAGCGCCAACTGATCCGCTTCGACATCCCGGCCCAGGCACTCGACCGCGCGGTGCTCGCCTATGCCGAGCAATCCGGGGTGCAGGTGTTCTTCGACAGCCGCAAGCTGGCCGGGCTGAACAGCCCTGGCCTGCAGGGCTCGCACGCGATCGAGGACGGCTTGCGTCGGTTGCTGCAGGGCACGCCGGTGCGCTATCGCTTCAGCGCCCCTGGTCAAGTGGGCCTGGAGCGGGTCGAGGCTGGCGAGCACAGCGTCGAGCTGGGCGCCACCCATGTCGAGTCCAGCCGTGACGGCGACTGGGTGTACATAGCGCCGCGCTCGGTCAGCGTCATCACCCGCGCGCAGATCGACCAGCGCCCGCCGCGTCACGCGGCCGACCTGCTGGAGCAGACCGCCGGCGTCTACACCGCGGTCAACCAGCGCGACCCCGGTCTGTCGGTGAACATCCGTGGCGTACAGGACTACGGCCGGGTCAACATGAACATCGACGGCATGCGCCAGAACTTCAGCGTCAACGGTCACCAGCAGCGCAATGGCGTGATGTTCATCGACCCGGAGTTCGTGCAGAACGTGGAAATCGACAAAGGCACCTCGGCCGGCATGGGCGGTGCTGGCGTGATCGGCGGCATCGCCAGTTTCAACACGGTCGAGGCCCGCGACCTGCTCGGTCCGGACAAGGAGATCGGTGGACGCCTGCGCGCCGGTCACGGCATCGGCGAGCTGGGCAACGGTACCTACTTCAACGGCAGCGCGTTGTTCGCCCTGGGCAACGAAGTGGGCGACATCCTGGTCGGCCACAGCGAGCGCCATTTTGGCGACTACCGCAGCGGCACCCAGCACGCCGGCAACCTCGGCACCCAAATGCGCGGCAAGCTGGAGGACCGCCAGGCGTGGAAGCACTGGCTCAACGGCGAAGTCGGCGCCATGGACAGCGTGACGCGCTCGCAGATCTTCAAGCTCGGCCTCAACCTGCCCGACACCCAGCGCCTGCAGTTCAGCTACTTCGAGACCGACACCGACAGCAAGGACGCCTGGACGGTCAAGGACGCCGGCAGCCATGAGTACTACTACCGCGTCACCGGCAGCAACGACATCAACGCCAGGAACGCGGCGCTGGACTACAGCCTCAACCCCAGCGACCTGGTGGATTTCAAGGCCAAGCTGTACTACGTCACCACCCGTCAGGACCGCTGGAATGCCGACAACGCCGCCTCGGCCACCAGCGGCAACCGGGTCGAAGGCTATAGCGACCGCTACCAGACCGACACCTGGGGCTTGCAGGTGCAGAACACCTCGCGCTGGCAGTTGTTCAAGGCCGACAGCTTGACCTTCAATTACGGCAGCGAGATGTTCCAAGACCGGTTCCGGCCCAGTACCGAGCGTGTGGCGGCCACCAACGAAACCGAATCGTTGCCGTATGTCCAAGGCGCCAACCCCACCGGCAAGCGGGTCATGGCCAGCCTGTTCGGCAACCTCAGCTACGAGCACGACGACTGGCTGACCGTCGATGCGGGCCTGCGCTACGACCGCTATCGCCTCACCGGCAAGACCGGGGTGACCACTTGGCTGTACCCCGAGGGCATTACCGAGACCAACCTGCGGCGCCAGCGGACCGACCTGCTCTTCGACCAGGAGCGCGAAGAGGGCCGCTTCTCGCCGACCTTCGGCATCGCCGTCAAGCCAGGGCCGGACTGGCTGCAGCTCTACACCCGCTGGGGCCGTGGCTGGCGCCCGCCGGCGGTCACCGAGGCGTACATGAGCGGACGTCCCCACGGCGGCGGCAACGAGATGGTCTACCCCAATCCGTTCCTGCAGGCCGAGCAGTCGCACAACTGGGAACTGGGGCTGAACATCTTCAAGCAATCGCTGCTGCGCGACGGTGATCGCTTCGCCGCCAAGGTCGCCTACTTCGACACGCGCATCGACCATTTCTCGTTTCTCGACACCAACGTCAGCCTGCCCGGCTCCAGTGTCTCGGGTATCGCCCTGGGCCGTTCGGCGTACCAGAACAACTTGCAAGCCACGCGTTTTCGCGGTGTGGAATACAGCCTGGACTACGACGCTGGCGACTACTACGGCCAGCTCAGCTACACGCACATGATCGGCAGCAACGACTTCTGCTCCAACCAGTTCTACCTCGGCGGCGCCCAGCAGTTGGTCAGCGCCGGCACCGTGCTGCGGCCAGTGCGCGTCGGCAGCCGCATCCTCATGCTGCCGGTGCGGGTCTCGCGGGCCGAAGCCAACGCCACGGAAAACAACCGGGTGAGCTGTGGCGACATCATGGGCAATGCCGCCTACATGCCGGCCGACCGTGGCGCGTTGACCCTGGGCATGCGCTTTCTCGAGCGCACCCTGGATGTGGGCATGCGCCTGCGCTACAGCGAAGGCAATGGCAAGAACCTCGACACCCATGGCTACAGCCAGATCGACCAGGCCATGTGGCCCAAGTACAAGGTCTACGACCTCTATGCCAGCTACTGGATGACCCCCAGCCTGAACCTGGCGCTGTCGCTGGAGAACGCCACCGACGAAGCCTATTTCGTCGCCATGGGCGATGCCAACAACCTGTCCCTGGCCCGCGGCCGGACCTTGAGCGGCATGCTCGAATACCGATTCTGAACCCCTGAGTTTGCCCATTCCGGGCGACACGAGGGCCGTTGGCCTTCGCTTTGACCACGCAGCACAGAGGAACCGTCATGACTATTTCCGTCACCTACGATCCAGCCTTCGGCAGCGCTACCGTCGATGACTACCTGGCCTTCTGGAGCGCAGGTTTCGTCACCGCCGGCCACGGCTACAGCAACACCGGCGGCTTCAGCAACGGCACCTTCGACGGTGACCAGTACGCCACCCATGGCGCCAACGGCTCGGACTACGCCTTCATTGCCGACTCCAACACCGCCAACGGCCTGCACTACGTGTTCGACCCGTCCAAGGCGCCGGGCGACAACCTCAACCACTACCTGTGGGGTTCGCTGGACAACGTCAGCCTGGGCGAAGTGCTCGGCGGCGGCAGTGGCAGCGACTTCAGCCTGGGCAACTACGTGGTCAGCTTCAATGGCCTGGACCTGGATGCTGCGCTGGGCGCAGGGCGTGCCGGCAACGAGGTGCAAGGTGTGATCTACGGCCTGATGCAGGGCAACACCTCGGCCTTGGAAGGGGTGCTGGACAACCTGTTGGCCAGCTACGGCGTGTCCACCGACAGCACCTTCGACGCCATCGCTGCCGCCCTCGGCGGTGGTGCGTCGAGCTTCGCCGCTGCCGAAGCGGTGGGCGTGCAGGCACTGCCTGAGGACCTGGCCCTGGCGGCCTGACCTTGGCATGAAAAAGGCCAATGGCAGATCGCTCTGTCATTGGCCCTGTTGCAGGCACCCTGGCCCGTGTCTTGTCGGGCCCAGGCCGGGGCGCTGCGAAATTCTGCGAGGTGGCGACGGCCGGGTCAATGGCCGCGCCGCCCCGTCCTCCGAGGTCCGCGATGAGTACACCCCGCAATGCCGCCACCGCTGAGCTGTGGCAGGCCCTGAAGGCCTGCCGGGGCGGCCTGGGCCATGTCGCCCTGTTCACCGCCGTGGCCAATGTGCTGATGCTGGCGCCGGCGCTGTACATGCTGCAGGTCTATGACCGGGTGCTGTCGTCGGGCAACGAGATGACCTTGCTGATGCTCAGCCTCATGGTGCTGGGACTGTTCGCTTTCCTCGGCGTGCTCGAGTGGTTGCGCAGCCTGGTGGTGATCCGCCTGGGCACGCGGCTGGACCTGCACCTCAATCCGCGCGTGTTCGACGCCGCTTTCCAGGCCAGCCTGGAGGGGCACAAGGGCAGTGCCCAGCAGGCGCTGGGCGACCTGACCCAACTGCGCCAGTTCGCCACCGGCCAGGCGCTGTTCGCCTTCTTCGACGCGCCGTGGTTCGTGCTCTACCTGCTGGTGATCTTTCTGTTCAGCCCCTGGCTGGGCCTGCTGGCGCTGGTCGGCGCGCTGCTGCTGGCTTCACTGGCCTGGCTCAACGAACGGCTGACCGAGGGCGTGTTCGTCGAAGCCGGACGCCTGTCGCAGCAGGCCGTGCAACAAGCCGCGGGCAACCTGGGCAACGCTGAAGCGGTCGCGGCGATGGGCATGCTCGGCGCCGTGCGCCAGCGCTGGAGTCTCTTGCACCAAGGCTTTCTGGCCCGGCAGAACCTGGGCAGCGAGCGCAGCGCAGCGATCACCGCCGTGTCCAAGAGCGTGCGCCTGGCCCTGCAGTCGCTGGTACTGGGCCTGGGCGCGTGGCTGGCGCTGGAGCACCTGATCAGCCCCGGCATGATGATCGCCGGCTCCATTCTCATGGCGCGGGTGCTGGCGCCGATCGATCAGTTGATCGGGGTCTGGCGCCAGTGGGGCGCGGCGCGCCAGAGTGCCGAGCGCCTGGGCCAACTGCTGCAGCGCCATGCGCCGTTGGCCAATGGTATGCCGCTGCCTGACCCTCGCGGACAGTTGCGCGTCGAGCACTTGAGCGCCGCGGTACCGGGCGGGGGGCGGTTGTGCCTGGAGGGCGTGGCCTTCGAGCTGGCGGCGGGCGAATCGCTGGGGCTGATCGGCGCCTCCGGCTCCGGCAAGTCGACCCTGGCGCGGCTGCTGGTGGGCGCGGCCAGTCCGCTGTCGGGCAAAGTGTGCCTGGACGGCGCAGCGCTGGCGCAGTGGGACCGCCCACTGCTCGGTGCGCACATCGGCTATTTGCCCCAGGACGTGCAGTTGTTCGCCGGCAGCGTTGCCGAGAACATCGCCCGCCTTGGCCCGGTGGACGCCGACGCAGTGGTGGCGGCCGCGCAGTTGGCCGGCGTGCACGAGCTGATTCTGCAATGGCCGCAAGGTTACGACACGCGCTTGGGCGACGGCGGCGCCGGGCTCTCCGGGGGCCAGCGACAGCGCATCGGCCTGGCTCGGGCGTTGTATCGGCTGCCGGCGCTGGTGGTGCTCGACGAGCCCAACGCCAGCCTGGATGACGCGGGCGAGCGCGCCTTGCTGGCAGCACTCGCGGCACTCAAGGCTCAGGGCCGCACGCTGGTGATGATCAGCCACAAGTCGAGCCTGCTGCTGGGGCTGGACAAGCTGCTGGTGCTGCATGAAGGCCGGGTCCAGCAGTTCGGTGCGACTGCGCGGGTGCTGCAGGCCGCTGCACGTCCCGCCAGCCCCACGCCCCCGGTGGCCACCACGGCGCGCACCGGGGTGACCTACAGCTTCAACCAGAGCGGGCAGAGGTCTTGAGCATGAGTGTGCATCCACTGTTCAGCCCTGGCGCCGCCCCCCCGGCGGACAGGGTTCATCCACTGCGCGACGATGCCAGCGCCCCGGCCAGGGCCGGGCGTTGGCTGGTGTTGGTCGGCTTCGGCGGCTTCGTCCTGTGGGCGGCCCTGGCGCCGCTGGACAAGGGCGTGCCGCTGAGCGGCAACGTGGTGGTCGCCGGGAGCCGGCAAGCGGTGCAGCACCCGACCGGGGGCGTGATTGGCGCGTTGCGGGTGCGCGACGGCGATCAGGTCGAGGCTGGCCAGGTGCTGCTCAGTCTCGATCCGACCCAGGCCCAGGCCCAGCAGGGCTCGCTGCGGGTGCAGTACGTCAACGCGCAGGCCACGGCTGCGCGCTTGCGCGCCGAGGAGGCGGGCGCGCCAACCGTGAGCTTTCCCCAGGACCTGCTCGCCGACGCGGCCACGCCGTGGGTCGCCACGGTGTTGGAAACCCAGCGGCAACTGCGCGGCAGTCGCGCCCAGGCGCGTGAGCTGGAGCTGGCTGGCCTGGGCCAGGGCATCGCCGGGGCGCAGGCGTCGCTCGGCGGCCTCCAGGGCGCACTGCTTGGCAAACAGGCCCAGCGCCAGGCCCTGGACGAGCAACTGCGCGGCCTGCGCGACTTGGCCCGCGACGGCTACATCGCGCGCAATCGCCTGCTCGATAGCGAACGCCTGTTGGCCCAGGTCAATGGCGCGATCGCCGAGGACATGGGCAACATCGCCCGCACCCGGCGCCAGGTGCAGGAGCTCACCTTGCGTGCCAGCCAGCGCCGCCAGGAGTTCCAGAACGAGGTGCGCCAGCAGTTGGGCGAGGTCCAGGCCAATGCCGAGGACTTGGGCAATCGCCTGCGCAGCGCCGAGTTCGAACTGGCCCACACCCAGGTACGCGCGCCGGTGGCCGGCACCGTGGTCGGGCTCAGTGTGTTCACCAACGGCGGCGTAATCGCCCGGGGGCAACAACTGATGGAGATCGTCCCCCGCGACGCCCCGCTGCTGGTCGATGCCCGCGCCCCGGTGGAACTGATCGACCGCCTGCAGCCGGGCCTGCCGGTGGAGTTGCTGTTCGTCGCCTTCAACCAGAGCACTACGCCGCGCGTGGCCGGGGAGGTGAGCCTGGTGTCGGCCGACCGCCTGCTCGACGACAAGACCCAGCAGCCCTATTACCAGGTACGCATCCAGGTCAGCGCCGAGGGCACGCGGCAGTTGGCCGGTGTGGACATTCGCCCCGGCATGCCGGTGGAAGCGTTCGTGCGCAGCGGCGAGCGCTCGCTGCTCAACTACCTGTTCAAGCCGCTGGCAGACCGGGTGCATGTGGCCTTGAGCGAGGAGTGATTCGATGCGTCTGTTGTGGCCCCTCGTGTTGCTGGGCGTGAGCCTGCGGGCTGTCGCGCTGGACTTGAGCGACGCCTATGCCCTGGCCTTGCGCAACGACCCGACCTTGCATGCCGCCCTCGCCGAGCGAGACGCCGGCATCGAGCACTTGAACATCGGGCGTGCCGGTCTGCTGCCGAACCTGTCTTACCGCTACAACCGTGCGCGCAACGATTCCGAGGTGACCCAGCGCGGCCAGTTCGGCGACGTCACCAGTCAGCGTGACTATCGCAGCTACAGTTCGACCCTGACGTTGCAGCAGCCACTGTTCGACTACGGGCTGTGGAGCGACTACCGCCGCGGCGTGGCCCAAGCGGCGTTGGCCGACGCGCGCTTGCGCGGTCGCGGTCAGGAGATGATGGTGCGGGTGTTCGCGGCCTACAGCGAAGCGCTGTTCGCCGCCGAGCAGATCGCCCTGGCCCAGGCCCAGCGGCGCAGCTACGCCGAGCAGTTGCACCTCAATCAGCGCTTGCTCCAGGGCGGTGAGGGGACGCGCACCGATGTGCTGGAAACCCGCGCCCGCCACGAATTGGCCCAGGCCCAGGAAATCGAAGCGGCCGACAACCTCGATGCGGCCCTACGCAGCTTGCAGGCGATCACCGGGGAGGCGGTGATTACCGAGGACCTGGCGCCGCTGCGCGCGGCGTTCGCGGTGCAGCCGCTGTCGCCTGCGCGCTTCGAGCCGTGGCGTGACCTGGCCGTGGCTCACAACGCCGAGCTTGTCAGCCAGCGTCATGCACTGGAGGCCGCCGAACAGGGCATCGAGCGCCAGCGCGCCGGGCATCTGCCCAGTTTGAGTGCCTACATCAGCAAAGGCATTTCCAGTTCCAGTTCCGAAAGCACCTACAACCAGCGCTATGACACCGACAGTGTCGGTCTGCAACTGAGCGTGCCGCTGTACGCCGGGGGCGGGGTGTCGGCGCGGGTGCGCCAGGCCCGCGCCGAGCGCGACGACTTGCAGTTCCAGGTGGACGCGCAAGTCAGCGACACGCTCAACCAGTTGCGTCGGCAGTTCAACCTGTGCGCCAGCAGCACGGCGAAAATCCGCGCCTATGGCCTGGCAGTGAAGGCGGCCAGCGCGTTGGTGGAGGCGACCCGGCGCAGCGTCCAGGGCGGTGAGCGGGTCAACCTCGATGTGCTCGATGCCGAGCAGCAGTTGTACGGCGCGCGGCGTGACCTGGCCCAGGCGCGCCACGAATACCTGCGCGCCTGGGTGCAGTTGCGCTACCTGGCGGGGGTGCTGGAGGCGAAGGACCTCGATGTGTTGAACCGGTATTTCGTCGGGCGTGAGTGAAGGTCGCGGGGGGGGTTGGGGGGGGGGGGGGGGGGGCGCCCCCCCCCCCCCCCCCCCACCCCCCCCCCCCCCCCCCCCGCCCCCCCCCCGCCCCCCCCCCCCCCG
>NZ_JAUQOQ010000033.1:0-26684 GCF_030580795.1 Pseudomonas boreofloridensis
TGCGGGGGGGGGGGGCGCGATTTTTCGGGTGGATCGCAGAGGTTTTTTTTTTTTTATATAATAATATATATATTATGAAACCCCGGGGGGGCCCCCCCCCCCCCCCCCCGCTTCTATATAGCTACACAACCACGCGCCATCACTCAGTCTTCAACGTCACTCGAGCAAAGGCCTTCTTGCCAGCTTGGCAAACATGTATGGCTCCCAGGACAAACATAAAGTCCTTCTCAACCACCACGCCATCTACTTTCACCGCGCCACCGCTAAGCAAGTCGCGCGCCTGCGCCGAATTCTTAACAAGACCCGCCCGGTTGAGCACGGCGGCAATCGGCAAGTCGGCATCTGCAACCACCTCGATCTCCGGCAGATCCTCAGGCAGCTCACCCTCCTTCATTCGATTACCGGCAGCACGGTGAGCATTGGCTGCAGCCTCCTCACCATGGAAACGCGCCACAATTTCTTCGGCGAGCTTGATCTTGATGTCGCGCGGATTCGCCCCCTTCTCCACATCAGCACGGAACGCGTCGATTTCCGCCATCGAGCGGAAGCTCAGCAGCTCGAAGTAGCGCCACATCAGGGTGTCAGGAATCGACACGAGCTTGCTGTACATCACACCCGGCGCTTCCTGGATGCCCACATAATTGCCCAGCGACTTGGACATCTTCTTGACGCCATCCAAGCCTTCGAGCAGCGGCATGGTGACGATGTTCTGAGCCTCCTGCCCGTACGCGCGCTGCAACTCGCGCCCCATCAGCAGGTTGAAGCGCTGATCGGTGCCGCCCAGTTCCACATCGGCCTTGAGCGCCACGGAGTCATAACCCTGCACCAGAGGGTAGAGGAACTCATGAATCGCGATCGGCTGCTGGCTGCTGTAACGCTTGTCGAAGTCGTCACGCTCGAGCATGCGCGCCACCGTGTACTGCGAGGCAAGGCGAATGAAATCAGCCGGGGTCAGGGAGTCCATCCAGGTGGAGTTGAAGGCAACCTCGGTCTTGGCCGGGTCGAGGATCTTGAACACCTGCTGCTTATAAGTCTCGGCGTTATCCAATACCTGCTCGCGGGTGAGGGGCGGGCGGGTGGCGCTCTTGCCGCTCGGATCGCCGATCATGCCGGTGAAGTCGCCGATCAGAAAGATCACTTGATGCCCCAGCTCTTGGAACTGGCGCAGCTTGTTGATCAGCACGGTATGCCCCAGGTGCAGGTCGGGCGCAGTCGGATCGAAGCCCGCCTTGATGCGCAATGGCTGGCCGCGCTTGAGTTTCTCGACCAGCTCCGACTCGACCAACACCTCTTCCGCACCGCGCTTGATTAGCGCCAGCTGCTCTTCAACCGACTTCATAGACAGACCCGCAAGGCTCAGATTCAAAGGGGAACAACGATACAAGATCGCCCATCAAATACAAGTTTGACGACCGGATGTGACCTGAAGCAAGGATTGAGGCGTCTACGCGCCCTTGCGCGAAAACGGTTTTGGTTATATTTTATACAGTTATTTCATCTTCATCATGTCATTCATCTATTCCACCGTGTCTTGCAGCGATTTCAGTCACCTTTTTCATTCACTTTTTCAAAGTCACCTCACCTATGACCAACGACACGCCTAAAGCGCCGCCGCTTTATCCGAAGAGCCATCTGTTGGCCGCCAGCGGCATCGCCGCCCTGCTCAGCCTGGCCTTGCTGGTATTTCCCTCCAGCGACGTAGAAGCGAAGAAAACCACCCTCAGCCTCGAGCTCGATACCCCGGCCGAGCAACTCAACGACGAATCCCGGGCTGCCCCCCTGGTGCAATCCACCGACAACAGCGGATCGCCCTTCGCGCAAATCGAAGGTGACGACAGCAACACCGGACAGGCCGCCGAGCACGCTCAGCCGGTCGCACAAGAAAAACCTGAAGACAAAGCCCCAGGCCATCGGGAAGTGATCGTAGCCCGTGGCGACACCCTCTCCACACTCTTCGCCAAGGTGGGCCTGCCCGCCAACGCGGTCCACGACGTTCTGGCCAGCGACAAGCAGGCCAAACAGTTCAGTCAGCTCAAACACGGCCAGGTGCTGCAGTTTGAACTGGACAAAGAGGGTCAACTGACCAGCCTGCACAGCCAGGTCAGCAAGCTCGAGAGCATCCGTCTGAACAAGACCGACAAGGGTTACGCCTTCGCCCGCGAGATCAGCAAACCGGTGGTGCGTACCGCCTACGCCCATGGCGTGATCAAGAGCTCGCTGTCCGCTTCGGCGCAACGCGCCGGGCTGTCCCACAGCATGACCATGGATATGGCCCGCGTGCTCGGCTACGACATCGACTTCGCCCAGGACATCCGCCCAGGTGACGAATTCGATGTGGTCTACGAACAGAAGGTGATGGACGGCAAGGTGGTCGGCACCGGCAATATTCTCTCTGCACGCTTCACCAACCGCGGCAAGACCTACACCGCCGTGCGCTATACCAACAAGCAGGGCAATACCAGTTACTACACCGCCGACGGCAATAGTCTTCGCAAGGCATTCATTCGCACACCAGTAGACTTCGCCCGCATCAGCTCGCGCTTTTCTGCCGGACGCAAGCATCCAATCCTGAACAAGATCCGCGCGCACAAAGGCGTGGACTATGCGGCGCCACGCGGTACGCCCATCAAGGCTGCAGGTGACGGACGCATCGAACTGGCGGGCCGGCGTGGTGGTTACGGCAACACCGTGATCATTGCCCACGGCAACAGCTACAAGACCTTGTATGGTCACATGCAGGGCTTCGCCAAGGGCATCAAGACCGGCAGCAGCGTCAAACAGGGTCAGATCATCGGCTACATCGGCACCACCGGTCTGTCCACTGGGCCGCACCTGCACTATGAGTTCCAGGTCAACGGTGTGCACGTCGATCCGCTGAGCCAGAAAGTGCCGATGGCCGACCCGATCGCCAAGGCCGAGCGTCAGCGATTCCTGCAGCAGAGCCAGCCGCTGGTGGCCCGCATGGATCAGGAAAAAGCCACCTTGCTCGCCGCGAACAAGCGCTGAGATGACGCTTTACCTGGGGGTGATGTCCGGCACCAGTCTCGACGGACTGGACATTGCCTTGATCGAACAGTTGGATCAGCCACGGCTGCTCGCCACCTGCTATCTGCCCATGCCTGCCGATCTTCGCCAGGACTTACTGAGCCTGTGCGCCAGCGGCCCTGACGAGATCGCCCGTGCTGCACTGGCAGAAAATCGCTGGGCCAAGCTGGCTGCACAAGGCATACAGCAGTTACTGAAAGAGCAAGATCTCGCCCCCGAGGCGATCCGCGCCATCGGCAGCCATGGCCAGACCATTCGCCATGAGCCGACGCAAGGCTTCACCGTGCAAATCGGCAACCCGGCCCTGCTCGCCGAGCTGACGAACATTTGCGTGGTCGGCGACTTCCGCCGTCGCGATGTCGCCGCTGGGGGCCAGGGCGCTCCCTTGGTACCGGCCTTCCATGAAGCCTTGTTCGGCCATCTGGGCCAGCGCCTGGCCGTGCTCAACGTGGGTGGCTTCAGCAACCTCAGCCTGATTGCGCAGAACACGCCAGTTCGCGGTTTCGATTGCGGGCCAGGCAATGTCCTGCTCGATGCGTGGATCGAGCGCAAACGCGGTGAAGTCTTCGACGCTGATGGCGCTTGGGCAGCCAGTGGCAAGGTACAGAGCGACCTGCTTACCGCGCTGCTGGGCGATACCTTCTTCGCCGGCAGTGGCCCGAAAAGCACAGGACGGGAAGTCTTCAACCTGCCTTGGTTGGACGGTCACCTGGCGCGATTGCCGCACTACCGCGACGAAGACGTGCAAGCCACCCTTCTGGAACTGACCGCACGCAGCATCGTAGACGCGCTGGTTGAAGCCCAGCCGCGCACCGACGCCCTGATGGTCTGCGGAGGCGGTGCGCGCAATGGTGCGCTGATGCAACGCCTGACCGCATTGTTGAACGGCACCACGGTGACCAGCACGCAGGCACAAGGGATCGATCCGGATTGGGTCGAGGCCATGGCGTTTGCATGGCTGGCCCATTGCTGCCTCGAAGGAATTCCGGCCAATCGCCCAAGTGTCACGGCAGCCAGAGGCTCGCGTGTGCTCGGCGCGATCTACCCCGCCTGATCGAAAGAAACGAAAACGCCGCGCACAAGCGCGGCGTTTTCGTGAGTGGCAGCGGACTCAGATCGAGAACGACGATCCGCAGCCGCACGTGGTGGCGGCATTCGGGTTCTTGATCACGAAACGCGAACCCTCCAGCCCTTCCTGGTAATCGACTTCGGCACCGGCCAGGTACTGGAAGCTCATCGGATCGACCACCAGCGACACGCCTTCGCGCTCGACGATGGTGTCGTCCTCGGCCACGTCCTCATCGAAAGTGAAGCCGTACTGGAATCCCGAGCAGCCACCGCCGGTCACGAACACGCGCAGCTTGAGGCGGTCATTGCCCTCTTCGGACACCAGGGTCTTCACCTTATGCGCAGCACCCTGGGTAAATTCCAGGGCGGTGGGGGTGAAGGTTTCGACGCTCATGTTGGTTCTCCCGGCGTAAGCCGCCATAACACTCGATGACGCGCATTATCCGCTTCTCCGAGAAAATTGGTCAACAATTAGGCATGAGGCGAACGGCAAGCGGCTAGCTCAAGGGCAGCAGCACGCTTGCCTGTGCCACTTATGGCAGCAAGCCGGCGTGACTCAAGCCCATGCGTTCATCCAGGCCAAACAGGATGTTCAGGTTTTGCACGGCCTGGCCGGAGGCGCCCTTGACCAGGTTGTCGATGACCGACAGGACCACCACCAGATCACCGCCCTGCGGACGATGCACGGCGATTCGGCACACGTTGGCGCCGCGCACGCTGCGGGTTTCAGGGTGGCTGCCCGCCGGCATGACATCGACGAACGGTTCATCGGCATAACGCTTCTCGAACAACGCTTGCAGATCGACCGAAGTGTCGACCACGTTGGCATAGAGCGTCGCGTGAATGCCACGAATCATGGGCGTGAGATGAGGCACGAAGGTCAGCCCGATGTCCTTGCCCGCCGCCAGACGCAGCCCCTGACTGATTTCCGGCAGGTGGCGATGCCCCTTGACCGCATAGGCTTTCATGCTTTCACCCGCTTCGCAGAACAGCGAACCCACCGCAGCACCGCGACCGGCGCCACTAACGCCCGACTTGCAGTCGGCGATCAGGCGCGACGGGTCTGCCAGTCCAGCTTCGAGCAGCGGCAGGAAACCGAGCTGGGTCGCGGTCGGGTAGCAGCCCGGAACGGCGATCAGGCGCGCCTGGCGGATCTTGTCGCGGTTGACTTCGGGCAGCCCGTAGACCGCTTCCCCCAACAACTGCGGCGCGCCATGGGGCTGGCCATACCACTTGCCCCATTGCTCGGCATCCTGCAGACGGAAGTCCGCAGACAGGTCGATGACCCGAGTGCCGGCCGCCAGCAACTCACCGGCCAGCGCGTGGGCAACACTGTGAGGGGTGGCGAAGAACACCACATCGCAGGCGCCCAGGGTCTTGCTGTCCGGCACGCTGAACTGCAGGCCGTCATAGTGGCCGCGCAGGTTCGGGTACATATCGGCCACCGCCACACCGGCCTCGGAACGCGAGGTGATGACCGCCACCTCGGCCTGGGGGTGCTGTGCCAGCAGGCGCAACAGTTCGACACCGGTGTAGCCCGTGCCGCCGACGATACCGACCTTGATCATAATGCTTGCCCCTCATCAACGAGACCACTGGAAAGCGCACGATGATAGGGTGACGTGGCGCCTGTAACAACTCTTGGCTAGCCCATGGCAGTACCGGGCCACTACTCTCTGACCACCGTGAAAACCTGAAGGAACACCCCATGCTCTATCTCTGGATCAAGGCCCTGCACATCGTCAGCGTGGTCTGCTGGTTCGCTGGCCTTTTCTACTTGCCGCGCCTGTTCGTCTACCACGCACAAAGCCAGGACAGCATCAGCCAGGAACGCTTCGTCACCATGGAGCGCAAGCTGTACCGCGGCATCATGAATCCGGCCATGATCGCCACCTACGTGTTCGGCCTGTGGATGCTCTATCTGACGCCGGGGTGGCTGAGCCAGGGCTGGCTGCACGCCAAGCTGACACTGGTGCTGCTGCTCACCGGCTACCATCACATCTGCGGCGCGCAGCGCAAACGCTTCGCTGCCGGGCAGAACACCCGTAGCCATGTGTACTACCGCTGGTTCAACGAAGTGCCTGTGCTTTTCCTGCTGGCCATCGTCATCCTGGTGGTCGTGAAACCGTTCTAGGCCTCACCTGAGCGAAGGAGTCTCGCCATGTCCCTGCCCAAGGTTCTCCAGCAGCGCCTGCGCTTGCCAGCGGTCGCAGCACCAATGTTTCTCATCTCCAATCCACAGTTGGTGCTGGCATGTTGTGCCGAGGGCGTGGTGGGCAGCTTTCCGGCGCTGAATCAGCGTGACAGTGCCGGGTTCAAGGCATGGCTGGAAGAGATCGAGACGGGGCTGGCGCAACTGCACGCCCCTGCACCCTACGCGGTCAACCTGATCGTGCACCCGAGCAATCCTCGCCTGCAGGCAGATTTAGCGCTGTGCGTTGAGCACCGGGTGCCGATTGTGATCACCAGTCTCGGCGCAGCCAAGGAGGTGGTGGATGCCGTGCACAGCTATGGCGGGGTGGTCTTCCACGATGTCACCACCCGCCGGCATGCGGAAAAGGCCGCCGAGGCCGGTGTAGAGGGTTTGATCGCTGTGGCAGCCGGCGCTGGAGGGCATGCGGGAACCTGGAGTCCCTTCGCGCTGGTCGCCGAGATTCGCCAGTTCTTCGACAAGACCCTGCTGCTGGCGGGTTGCATCAATCATGGCCACGAGATCCTCGCCGCCCGCCTGCTGGGCGCCGACCTCGCGTACATCGGCACACGCTTCATCGCCACCGCCGAAAGCCATGCCCAAGCGGCATATAAACGGATGCTGCTGGATGCCCACGCCGCAGACATCGTGCACACCCCTGCCGTTTCGGGCGTACCCGCCAGCTTTCTGCGCCAAAGCCTGGAGCAGGCCGGCTACGACATGACCGCGCTCAAGTCCACAGCCGAGGCGACCCGGCTCAAACCGATGGATGAAGAAGCCAAGGCTTGGAAAACCGTGTGGTCCGCCGGACAAGGCGTCGGCGCAATCGACGACCTGCCGTCCGCTGCGACGCTGATCGAACGACTGCGCCAAGAGTACCTGAGCGCTCTTTCCAAAGGCCCCGACCTGGCGCTCTGAGACCTGCGCAAAAGCCAACAAGTCGGCCAACCACGCTGTACACTAGCGCCCCTCTTCAGCCGCCAGGAGCCTTGCATGACCCGTTACGCCATGATCACCGGAGCTTCCAGCGGCCTGGGACTGGCCCTGGCGGAGGCCCTGGCGCGCCGCGGGCGCAATCTGATCCTGGTGGCACGGCATCGCGAGACGCTGGAGCCCATCGCCATGGAGTTGAACCAGCGCTTCGGCGTCGAGGTGTTGCTGCGTGCGTGCGATCTCAGCCAGCCATTGCGCCTGTCGGGCTTCGTACTGGAACTCGAGGAGGGCGAGCGGCGCATCGACCTGCTGGTCAATTGCGCCGGGCGGCGCACCTACGGTCCCTTCCTGGCTCATGAATGGGCCGACGAGCAGGATCTGCTGGAAGTCAACGTCCTGGCCCTCACCCGCCTGTGTCATGCGATCGGCAACCTGATGGCGGTTCAGGGCGGCGGCCAGATCCTCAATGTCGCCTCGCTGGCCGGTGTCGCGCCTGGGCCCTGGATGGCGTGCTACAGCGCCAGCAAGGCCTACGTGCTGAGCTTTTCGCAGGCCCTGCGCGAAGAACTGCGGCGCACCGGAATAAAAGTCTCGGTCCTGTGTCCCGGACCGATCCGCTCGGCGCGCCGACGCATCCCACGGCTCGAGGGCAGCACCCGCTGCCTGAGCCCAGAGGAAGTGGCGCTGCACACCGTGCGCGCGCTGGACCGCAACCGTGCGCTGATCATGCCGGGCCGGCGCAATCGCTGGCTCGCCTTCGCCCCTCGGCTGCTGCCGCGCTGGCTCAGCCGCAAGCTGGCGGGAATGATCCATCGTCGCTACTGCCCGATCGAAGCCGAGTAGGCCCTGTCCGAGCGACGCCGCGCTCAGTACACTGCGCTTCGACCCTCACCAAGGAGCAAGTGAAGTGGACGATCTATTCCTCAAGATCATCAACCGGGAAATCCCGGCGGATATCATTTATGAAGACGACCAGATCCTGGCGTTCAAGGACATCGCACCTGCGGCCCCGGTGCACTTTCTGGTCATTCCGAAAAAACACATCCCCACGCTGAATCACCTCACCGAAGAGGACAAGGCCCTGGCCGGGCACATCCTGTTCACCGCACAGCGCCTGGCGGTCGAGCAAGGTTGCGAGGAGGGCTTTCGGGTGGTGATGAACTGCAACCCGCAAGGCGGGCAGACGGTCTATCACATCCATATGCATGTGCTCGGGCAGCGCCAGATGAACTGGCCGCCGGGCTGACTCAAGGCAAGCCCCGCCCTGGGGATTGCGGTAGACTGTCGGGCACCACTTCAGCGGAGGTGCCCGATGGCTACCGAACGTCACTATTCGCCGCTCGACCGCTTGTTGCTGCAGGCCGATACCGCCATGCGCACCTTGCTGCCCTTCAGCGGCCAACCTTCCCGCCCCTCGCCTGCCATCATCCAGCCGGATGCCGAGCTGGACGACTCGCAAACGCGCCACATCGCCGGCCTCATGCGCATCAACCATACCGGTGAGGTGTGCGCCCAGGCGCTGTACCAGGGCCAGGCCCTGACCGCCAAACTGCCACAGGTTCGCAAGGCCATGGAGCATGCAGCCGAGGAAGAAATCGACCACCTGGCCTGGTGCGAGCAGCGTATTCGCCAACTGGGCAGTCATCCCAGCGTCCTCAACCCACTGTTCTACGGCATGTCGTTCGGCATCGGCGCGCTGGCAGGGCTGGTGAGCGACAAAGTCAGCCTGGGTTTCGTCGCGGCCACCGAGCAGCAGGTATGCAAGCACCTGGACGAGCACCTGGAGCAGCTTCCGGAGCAGGACGAAAAGTCGCGCGCCATTCTCGAACAGATGCGCGTCGATGAAGAACACCACGCCGAATCGGCACTGCAGGCCGGCGGCTATCGCTTCCCTGCTCCGGTGAGGTTCGGCATGAGCGTGCTGGCCAAGGTGATGACCAAGAGCACTTACCGAATCTAGGAAATACGATGACCGAGCGCTTCGATGCCAAGGACCTGGCCAATGCCGTAAGCGCTGGCATCCTGCAACCTGGCCAGGATCGAGCCCTGCTCGAGTTCCTGCGCCGTCGACCGCAGCAGCAGGGCCAGTTCCAGTTGGCCAATGTCGCTTTCTACTTCGGTGGCCTGCTGATCATGGGCGCCATGGGCTGGCTGCTGACCGAAGCCTGGATGCGAATTGGCGACTGGGCGTTGCTGGCAGTGGCCGGACTCTACATTGCCGTCCTCACTGGATTTGCACTCGCCTTGCAACGTCGCGAGCAGATCGTCCCCGCTGGGGTGCTGGCAGCGGTCGCCGTGAGCATCGTGCCCCTGGCCGTGTTCGCGGTGGAACTGCTGATCGGCTGGTGGCCCATGGGTGAGGCGCAGGGCGAGTACCACACCTACTACACCTATGTGCAGGCCAGTTGGCTGTGGATGGAAGCAGCCACGGTGCTGGCCGGGCTGCTGATGTTGCGCCTGGTGCCCTTCCCGTTCATCGTCATGCCGATCGCCTTGGCGCTGTGGTTCATGTCGATGGATCTGAGCGAATGGCTCTACGGCGATGCCTTGACCTGGGCGCAACGAGAACAGGTGTCGGTGTGGTTCGGGCTCGCTGTGCTGGTGGCGTTCGTGGTGATCGACGGGCGAACTCGACGCGATTACGCCGAGTGGGGTTACCTGGCAGGACTTCTGGCCTTCTGGTGTGGCCTGACGTCGATGAACAGCGACAGCGAGGTGAGCAAGGCCCTGTATTGCCTGATCAACCTGGCGTTGATGGGCTTCGCGGTGCTGCTGCGCCGTCCGGTCTTCATGGTCTTCGGCGCACTGGGTGTGGCCGCGTACCTGGGCTACCTGTCTTACGAAGTGTTCGCCGACTCACTGCTGTTCCCAGTGGTGTTGACGCTGATCGGACTGGCAGCCATCGGCTTGGGCCTGGCCTACCAGAAACGCCAGGAACAATTGAGCGCAGCAGTACGGGCCCGCTTGCCACACTGGCTGCTACAGGCAATGCCTGCGCTGCGCGACTGAAAAACGGGCCACCTGGCTCAACCCAGTTCGACGATCTCGTAACCGTGGGTGATTTCAACGCCAGCGCGGTCGAGCATGATCGAGGCCGAGCAGTACTTCTCGGCCGACAACTCAACGGCCCGCTTGACCTGTGCTTCCTTCAGGCCTCGACCTTTGACCACGAATTGCAGATGAATCTTGGTGAAGACCTTCGGGTCCTCGCCAGCGCGCTCGGCCTCCAGGAAAGCCTCGCAACTTTCAACGGCCTGCCGGGACTTCTTCAGGATGCTGACCACATCGAAACTGCTGCAGCCGCCGAGGCCCAGCAGCAGCATTTCCATCGGCCGAACGCCCAGGTTGCGACCGCCCGCTTCGGGAGGACCGTCCATGACCACGACATGCCCACTCCCCGACTCACCGAGGAACATGGCCTCACCGGCCCACTGGATGCGTGCCTTCATCTATACGGACTCCTGACTGTGGAAAAGGCCGTCAGCTTAGACCTTGTGACGTATTCGGAAAAGCTCAAGAAGTTGGCGGTTGATGCCGATAAGTCAGAAGCGTCTGATAAGCTGGCGCCAAATCACTGGCGCACATGCCAGCTCCCTCCTAGCAAGAGCCTCTGCGTACCTTGAACAGGATTTCGTGATGGTAGCTTCAACCCTTCCGGGCAAGATCAAGAATATCGACAAGCTGCTGGTGCACTGCCAACGCCGCCGCTATGCCGCCAAGAGCAACATCATCTGCGCGGGCGACCGGGCACAGACCCTGTCGTATATCGTGAAGGGCTCGGTGACCATCCTGATCGAGGATGACGAAGGCCACGAAATGATCATCGCCTACCTCAACAGTGGCGACTTTTTCGGCGAACTGGGCCTGTTCGAGCCGGACGGGCCGCAGCAGCAGCGCAGCGCTTGGGTTCGCGCCAAGACCGAATGCGAGGTCGCCGAAATCAGCTACGAAAAATTCCGCGAACTGGCCCGTCACGACCCGGATATCCTCTACGCCCTTGGCAGCCAGATGGCCCAGCGCCTTCGCAACACCACGCGTAAAGTCGGCGACCTGGCGTTCTTCGACGTTACCGGCCGGGTGGCTCGCTGCCTGCTCGATCTGTGCAAGCAGCCGGACGCCATGACCCATCCTGATGGCATGCAGATCAAGATCACCCGTCAGGAAATCGGGCGGATCGTCGGCTGCTCGCGAGAGATGGTCGGCCGCGTCCTCAAGGACCTGGAAGAACGCAGCCTGGTGCACGTCAAAGGCAAGACCATGGTGGTCTTCGGCACCCGTTAATCCTTGGGCAGTGCGCCGAGTACCTCGGCGTACACCTTGGACAGGCGCTCGAACCAAGGCGCCGCCGGCGCCACTTCGTGCAGCGCGATATGGCTGTCGGCGCGGCAGCGCTGCTCAAGTGCGCAGCACTCATTGAAGCGATTGACCGCAGCCACCATCGATTCGCGCTCGTTGTCCAACAGCAGTGCACCGTGAACCAGCACTACCGGCCGCTTGCCGCCCAGTCCCTGGCGCCAGCGTTGAGCGGTCCCGACCAGCTTGCGGCCCTCGAGATTGACGTTGTAACGCCCGTCGCAGAAGGCGCCGTCGATCTCGCCGACCGACGCCACCCCACCCCACTCACGCAGTACCTCGCACAGGGGCAGGCACAGCCGCTCGTAGGCCTTCTCGATACGCCCATGATCGCCTTCGCTTCGCGGCGCCACGTAAACCAGCGCTACGTTGACCGTGGCGTGGGATTGCGGCACCGGCTCGCCCCCTGTTTCGCGCAGCAGCACCGGCCAGCCGGCGATCGCCAACTCCGCGCATGCCGTTTCGAAGTGCTCGAGACGGCTCATGCGGCGCGGCATGACCAGTGCGTGGTCGGTAGGTCGCCAGAACAGCACACCGGACTCGCGTTCGCCACGGCAGACGGCAGCAAGCAGATCCTGCTCGGCATGCAGACCTTGTTCGACAGTAAGGGCCAGGGGTTGCTCGGTCATGGTGCACCTTCGAGAATGTGGGGCCTTGGCGCAGGTGAATCCGCATCCAAAGGCCGCAAGCAAACACAAAAAAGCCGGCATCGCGCCGGCTTCGTTGCGTTCAGTCCAGCGACTGAACGGTTTTCTTCACCTGGTCGGGGAAAAACAGCCGTTGCAGTTCCAGGCCCGGTTGCTCGGCGCGCATGAACGCTTCGCCGACCAGGAAGGAATACACCTCGTTGATTTCCATCAGTTCCACGTCGGCGCGGTTGAGGATGCCGCTCTCGGTGATGGCCAAACGGTCGCGGGGAATGCGGGGCAGCAGGTCCAGCGTGGTGTCCAAGCTGACCTCGAAGGTGTGCAGGTTACGGTTGTTGACCCCCACCAGCGGCGTATCCAGGGTTTTCAGCGCCCGCTCCAGCTCGTCGCCATCATGGACTTCCACCAGCACGTCGAGGCCGACGTCTTTGGCCGTGGCGGCAAGCTCGGCCATCTTCACGTCGTCCAGCGCCGAGACGATCAGCAGTACGCAGTCGGCGCCCAAGGCTCGGGCTTCGACGATCTGGTAAGGGTCGACCATGAAGTCCTTGCGAATCACCGGCAGCGACACCGCCGCCCGGGCCTGTTGCAAGTACTGGTCGGCGCCTTGGAAGTAGTCCACATCGGTGAGCACCGACAGGCAGGTGGCCCCCCCCTTCTCATAGCTCACGGCAATGTCCGCGGGCTCGAAGAGCTCGCGAATCACACCCTTGCTCGGCGACGCCTTCTTGATCTCGGCGATGACCGCCGGCTGCTTGGCCCGGGCCTGCTTGATCAAGGCATCGGCAAAGCCACGCGGGGCATCGGCCGCCTTTGCCAGTCGCTCCAGTTCCGCCAGACTGACGCGAGCACTGCGCTCGGCCACTTCCTGGAATTTGCGGACGATGATCCGCTCCAGCACCGTCGGTACGCTCATGCTCCGTTCTCCTGCTTGAATACCGCGGTAAAGGCGCCCAGTTCCTGGAGTTTTTCCCAGGCAAGGCCGGTGTGCAGCACATCGTGGGCCAGTTCGACGCCCGACTTCAGGCTCATGGCATGGTCGGCGGCATACAGCGCGGCGCCCGCGTTGAGCACGATCATCTCAGCGGCCTTCTGGCCATTCTCGGTCTTGCGCCGGCCCAGCGCGTCGCGGATCAGCGCCAGCGAAGCCTGTGGATCTTCGACCGCCAGCCCATGCAGGCTCTGGCTTTTCATGCCGAGGTCTTCAGGCTCGACCCAGTATTCGCTGATCTCGCCGTTCTTGAGTTCGGCCACGAAGGTCGGCGCGGCCAGACTGAACTCGTCCAGGCCATCCTTGGAATGCACCACCAGCACGTGCTTGCTGCCCAGTCGCTGCAGCACCTCGGCCAGCGGGCGGCACAGCGCCTGGGTGAACACCCCCACCACCTGATGCTTCACCCCGGCCGGATTCGTAAGCGGGCCGAGCATGTTGAACAGGGTGCGCAGGCTAAGGTCGCGGCGCGGGCCGGCGGCGTGCTTCATGGCGCTGTGGTGAGTCTGGGCGAACATGAAGCCGATGCCCAGGCTGTCGATGCAGCGCGCGACCTGGACCGGCGTCAGGTTCAGGTAGATGCCGGCCGCTTCCAGCAAGTCGGCGCTGCCGCTCTTGCCGGACACCGCGCGGTTGCCGTGCTTGGCCACCGGACAGCCAGCGGCTGCGAGCACGAAAGCCGAGGCCGTGGACACGTTGAAGATATTGGCGCCATCGCCACCGGTGCCGACGATGTCGACCACGCCGTCGAGGCTCTGCAGTTCGACCTTCTCGGCCAGCTCGCGCATGACCGACACGGCACCGACGATCTCATCGATGCTCTCGCTCTTCATGCGCATGCCCATGAGGAAGGCGCCGATCTGCGCCTCGCTGCATTGGCCAGTCATGATCTGGCGCATGACATCGCGCATCTCGTCGGTGGTGAGGTCGAGGTGGCCAACGATGCGACTCAGCGCGTTCTTGATATCCATGTCGTTCCTTAACGGCGGCCGCCGGTCTGCTTGAGGAAATTGGCGAACAGCTCGTGGCCCTGTTCGGTGAGGATTGACTCCGGATGGAACTGTACGCCTTCGATGTGCAGGGTCTTGTGACGCAGGCCCATGATTTCGTCGACCGAGCCATCTTCGTGCGCCGTCCAGGCGGTGACTTCCAGGCAGTCCGGCAGGGTATCGCGCTTGACCACCAGCGAGTGATAGCGGGTCACGGTCAGGGGATTGTTCAATCCGGCGAACACACCCAGGTCACGGTGCAACACCGGACTGGTCTTGCCATGCATCACCTGGCGCGCGCGCACCACCTCGCCCCCATAGGCCTGGCCGATGGACTGGTGCCCCAGGCACACGCCGAGGATCGGCAGTTTGCCGGCAAAATGCAGGATGGCTTCGATGGACACCCCAGCCTCGCTCGGCGTGCAGGGGCCGGGAGACACGACGATGCGTTCCGGATTCAAGGCTTCGATCTGGGCGATGGTCATTTCATCGTTGCGAATGACCTTGACCTCGGCACCCAACTCGCCAAGGTACTGCACCACGTTGTAGGTAAAGGAATCGTAGTTGTCGATCATCAGTAACATCGGGGCAACCTCTTGAACTTACTGACTGTACTTTCGGACCTGCCTGCGTCGTTCATGGGCGCGGCGATACCGCGACGGCGATGTGGAACGGCAGGAGGCAAACGGGACGGGCCGGGCAAGGCCGGCAGGGGAAAGTGTCAGGCGCGCCAACGCCAACGGGCGTGAGCCTTGATAACGCGCATCAGGAGTTTGCTGACGATCAACACGGGGTAGTTCTCGCTCATACGTCCCGGCACAGTAGCCTACCGCGACAACGGGCGCAATATGCGGCAAACCCCGGCAAACGCAGAGGCCTGGAACCTACCGGCGGTTTTTTTGCTAAGGTCTGCGAGCTGCTCCTCAAAACAACAACGAAACGGAATTTCATCCATGCGCCAGCCGCCGTTCCTGCGTACTACCCTGTGCCTGCTCAGCCTGGTCTGCAGCCAGGCCATGGCAGCGCCCTCCCCTTATTCTTCCCTGCTGGTTTTCGGCGACAGCCTCAGCGATGCGGGACAGTTCCCGGACCTGACCGGCAGCGCGCAGGGTCTGCGCTTCACCAATCGCCAGAGCAACGGCGACTACGCGCCCGTGTCACCGATGATCCTCGGCACCAAACTAGGCTTTTCCGCCACGTCATTGGGGCCTTCGACTTCGCTGAGCAACCTGCTGCAAGGTCGGCCCGACGGCAATAACTGGGCGGTCGGCGGCTACACCACGCAGCAAGTCCTCGACTCGATCACCGAGACCTCCCAGGCAGTGATTCCGCCCGGGCGCCTGGGCGCCGGCCTGGTGCTGCGCGAGCGTCCCGGCTATCTGGCCGGCGGACTGCGAGCCGACCCCAACGCGCTGTACTACCTCACCGGCGGCGGCAACGATTTTCTCCAAGGCCTGGTGAACAGCCCCGCCAGCGCCGCCGCAGCCGGTGCCCGCCTGGCGGCCAGCGCCCAGGCCCTGCAGCAGGGTGGCGCGCGCTACATCATGGTCTGGCTGCTGCCGGACCTGGGCCAGACGCCGAACTTCAGCGGCACGCCGCAGCAAGCGCCGCTGTCGCAGCTTTCAGGCGTGTTCAATCAGTCGTTGCTCGGCCAACTGCGCCAGGTGGACGCCGAAGTCATCCCGCTGAACATTCCCACGCTGCTCGGCGAAGCGCTGCGCAGCCCGGCGCAATTCGGCCTGGCCGCCGACCAGAACCTGGTCGGCACCTGCTACAGCGGTGACGGCTGCACCGCCAATCCGGTGTACGGCGTGAACGGCAGCAATCCCGATCCCTCACGGCTGCTGTTCAACGATTCGGTACACCCAACCATCGCCGGTCAGCAATTGATCGCTGACTACGCCTATTCCATTCTCGCCGCGCCCTGGGAGCTGACACTGTTACCGGAAATGGCTCACGCCAGCCTGCGCGCGCATCAGGACGAACTGCGCAATCAATGGCGCTCGCCCTGGCAGCCGGTCGGCCAGTGGCAGGCGTTCGTCGCCACCGGTGCTCAGGACCTGGATTTCGGCAGCCAGCGTAGCGCCGCCAGCGGCGACGGGCGCGGCTACAACCTGACCCTGGGCGGCAGCTACCGGCTCGACGACGCTTGGCGCGTAGGCATTGCAGCGGGCGCCTATCGGCAGAAGCTCGAAGCAGGGCCACGGGATTCGGACTACGCGCTCGACAGTTACCTGGCCAGCGCCTTCGCCCAGTTCCGTCAGAACCGCTGGTGGGCCGATGCAGCGCTGACCGCCGGGCACCTGAACTACGACAATCTCAAGCGCAACTTCGCCCTCGGCGCAGGCGAGCGTAGCGAGAAAGGCAGTACCGACGGCGAGGCCTGGGCGCTCAGCGGCCGACTGGGCTACAACCTGGCGACCGACGACAGCGCCTGGCAGTTGGCGCCATTCATCAGCGCGGATTACGCGCGGGTGAAGGTGGACGGCTACGACGAGAAAAGCGGACATTCGACGGCGCTGGGCTTCGACGACCAGGACCGCACGTCACGGCGACTGGGGGCAGGCGTACTCGGCAGTGTGCAGGTGATGGCCAATACGCGGTTGTTCGCCGAGGTGGCACGCGAGCACGAGTTCGAAGACGACCGCCAGGACCTGACCCTGCACCTGACCAGCCTTCCAGCCAACGACTTCACCCTCGCCGGGTACACGCCCCACAGCAACCTGACGCGGGCGAGCCTGGGCATCAGCCACGAGCTGGTGCCGGGGGTGAAGCTGGCGGGGAACTACAACTGGCGCAAGAGCGACGAACTGCGCCAGCAAGGGGTGAGCGTGGGCGTAAGCGTGGACTTCTGACGCTTCAAGTCGGCGCAAGGCCGCCCTGCAGACAGGCTGATCGTCTTGCAGGCGCGGCCTGAGCGTCATGCTGTTCACTTAAAGAATGCTGGTACCGCTTCGCGGCCCTTTCGCGACACAAGGCCGCTCCCACAATGTCCGCGCAAACCCTGAAACAGGGGGCTGTACGGACCCTGTGGGAGCGGCCTTGCGCCGCGATGGGCTGCGTAGCAGCCCCAATTCCAGCAATACAGATCTTAAGTGAACAGCATTACGGCCTGAGCGGGGCTGCGCAACAGCCCCGATGCGCAGGGTTTAATTGAGCGTGGTCTGCTCGGCCAGCGCCACCGCGCGGAACATGGCGCGGCGCTTGTTGATGGTTTCTTCCCACTCCAGCGCCGGCACCGAGTCGGCGACGATGCCGCCACCGGCCTGTACGTGCAGTTCGCCGTCCTTGATCACCGCCGTGCGAATGGCGATGGCGGTATCCATATTGCCGTTCCAGGCGAAATAGCCCACCGCGCCACCATAGACGCCGCGCTTGACCGGCTCCAGTTCGTCGATGATTTCCATCGCGCGGATTTTCGGCGCGCCCGACAAGGTGCCGGCCGGCAGGATCGCACGCAAGGCATCCATCGCCGTGAGGCCCTCGGCGAGTTCGCCGGTGACGTTGGAGACGATGTGCATTACGTTGGAGTAGCGCTCGATCACCATCTTCTCGGTCAGGCGCACACTGCCGGTGGACGACACCCGCCCCACGTCGTTGCGACCCAGGTCGATCAGCATCAGGTGCTCGGCGATTTCCTTGTCGTCCGACAGCAAGTCGTCTTCCAGCGCCCGGTCCGCTTCCTCGGTGGCACCGCGCGGGCGGGTGCCCGCGATGGGACGCACCGTGACCAGATTGTCCTCGACCCGCACCAGCACTTCCGGCGAACTGCCGACCACGTGGAAGTCGCCGAAATTGAAGAAGTACATGTAGGGCGTCGGGTTGAAGCAGCGCAGCGCACGGTACAAGTCGATGGGCGCAGCCTTGAAATCGATGGACATGCGCTGCGACGGCACCACCTGCATGCAGTCGCCGGCCAGGATGTACTCCTTGATCCGGCCCACGGCCTTCTCGTAATCGTCGCGGGTGTAGCTGGAGCGGAACGCCGGTTCTGCGGGCATCGGGCCGCCGAGATCCAGGCCGCGGCGTGGGGTGATCGGCTGGCGCAACGTGTCGAGCAACCCGGCCAGCCGCGCCTGGCCCTGCTCGAAGGCCTGCGTGTCCTGCGGATCGACCAGCACGATGGCGTGCATCTTGCCGGCCAGGTTATCGAACACCACCACCGCGTCGGACACCATCAGCAGAATGTCCGGCACGCCCAGTGGATCAGGATTCGGGCTGGCTCCCAGGCGTTTCTCGACGTAGCGCACGCAGTCATAGCCGAAGTAGCCGACCAGACCGCCGTTGAAGCGCGGCAGACCGGCGATGTCGGCGACCTTGTAGCGCTGCTTGAACGACTCGACGAAGGCCAACGGATCCTCGACCTCATGGCTTTCCACTTCGACCCCGTCTTCCAGGATGCTCACCCGGTAGCCGTGAACCCGCAGCACCGTGCGCGACGGCAGGCCGATCATCGAATAACGGCCCCACTTCTCACCGCCCTGCACGGACTCGAGCAAGTAGGTGTTGGGCTGGTCGGCCAGCTTGAGGTAGATCGACAGCGGTGTGTCGAAGTCGGCCAGGGTTTCACAGGCCAGGGGAATGCGGTTGTAGCCGGCAGCGGCCAGGCGCAGGAATTCTTCGCGGGTCATGGGTAGCCTCGGGGCAAGCAGCAATGGGGTCGGACGAGCGGACGAGCCGGCAGGCGCCGGCGGGCAGGAGTCAGGCGCGCCAGCGCCAGCGGGCCAGGGCCTTGATGACTTTCATCCAGAATTTGCCGGTGACACCCACAGTGCGATCTCTGTCTTTGGAGGCGTGAAGGTTTGCCCACGTTATCCCAGTGTCGGTGACGACGCAACCGGGCAACAGCAGACGCAAATCATCCAGTACCAGGCTTGGCGATTCCTCTTCGATCGGCCGCCCGTGGTTGTAGCCGTAGGTCAAGCCGACGCTCTTGACCCCGGCTGCCGTGGCCGCCAGCACATCGTTGCGCGAGTCGCCGACGAACAACGCGTGCTCCGGTGCGATGCCCGCCATCTGCATGACGAACAGCAGCGCGGCCGGGTCGGGTTTCTTCTGAGGCAGGGTGTCGCCGCCGATGATCCAGCGGAAGTAGCGACCGATCTTCATCTGGTCGAGCAAGGGCGCGACGAAGCGTTCGGGCTTGTTGGTGATCAGCGCCATCTCCACACCCTGCTTGTGCAGCCAGCGCAGGGTGTCGCGCACGCCGGGATAGACCACCGTCAGCTCATGGCTTTCGCCATAGGCTTGCATGAACAACGCCAAGCCTCGCTCGGCCAGTTCGGGGTCCACGTCGGCATGCTCGAGACTGCCGGCCAGGGCGCGGCGTACCAGCACCTCGGCGCCATTGCCGACCCACTGACGCACGGCCTCGAGGCCCGCAGGCGGGCGACCCAGGGCAACCAGCATGTGGTCGACGGCGGCAGCCAGGTCCGGCACCGAGTCGATCAGGGTGCCGTCCAGGTCGAACATGACCAGCTTGGGCAGCGTCCCCGGGAACAACTGCTCGAAGCCGCTCATGGGCGCGCCTGGGCGAGCTCGGCATGCATCTTGGCGATGACTTCGGCGTAATCCGGCGCGTTGAAGATCGCCGATCCGGCGACGAAGGTGTCGGCGCCTGCGGCGGCGATCTCACGGATATTGCCGACATTGACCCCGCCATCGATCTCCAGGCGGATATCACGGCCGCTGGCATCGATCAGCGCGCGTGCTTCGCGCAGTTTGTCGAGGGTGCCGGGAATGAACTTCTGTCCACCAAAACCTGGGTTGACGCTCATCAGCAGGACCATGTCGACTTTGTCCATCACATACTTGAGCACGTCCAAACCAGTGGCCGGGTTGAACACCAGGCCGGCCTTGCAACCGCCGTCACGGATCAGTTGCAGCGAACGGTCGATGTGCTGGGTCGCTTCGGGATGGAAGGTGATGAAGGTGGCACCGGCCTCGATGAAATCGCCGATGATGCGATCGACCGGGCTGACCATCAGGTGCACGTCGATGGGTGCGGTCACGCCGTACTTGCGCAGCGCGCTGCAGACCATCGGGCCGATGGTCAGGTTGGGCACGTAGTGGTTGTCCATGACATCGAAGTGGACGATGTCGGCCCCTGCGGCCAGAACCTTGTCCACGTCCTCGCCCAGGCGGGCGAAGTCGGCGGAAAGAATGGAGGGGGCAATAGCGTAGGGCTGCATGGCGCACCTGTTGGCAGAATCACGGTGGCGCGCATTGTAACTCAGGCGAATGGATCGGGGCTGATTGGTATCAAAACCGCAGTTGCCTGTACCGGCCTCATCGCGGGACGAGCCCGCTCCCACAGGGATCCCACTGTTCATGAGTGCGGTGCTCTACCTGTGGAGCGGGCTGGCCCCGCGACAAGGCCGACACAGCCGTCGCAGAGTCAGCCAGGTTGCTGGGTCCGCAGCTTCTCGCTGCGCCCGCGCAGCCACTCCAGGGTCAGCAGCAACACTACCGAAAAACCGATCAGCAGCGTCGCAGCGGCGGCGATGGTCGGGCTGAGGTTCTCGCGAATGCCGCTGAACATCTGGCGCGGCAGGGTGGCCTGCTCGGGACCGGCGAGGAACAGCGTCACCACCACTTCATCGAACGACGTGGCGAAGGCGAACAGCGCCCCGGAAATCACCCCGGGCGCGATCAGTGGCAGGGTCACCCGACGGAACGCCAGCAGCGGCGAGGCGCCCAGGCTGGCCGCCGCGCGAACCAAGTTGTAGTTGAACCCCTGAAGCGTCGCCGACACGGTGATGATCACGAACGGCACACCCAGCACCGCGTGCACCAGGATCAGCGAGAGGAAACTGTTGCCCAGCCCCAGCGGCGCGAAGAACAGGTAGCTGGCCACCCCGATGATCACCACAGGCACCACCATTGGCGAAATCACCAGCGCCATCACCAGCGACTTGCCGGGAAAATCGCCACGGGTCAGGCCGATTGCGGCCAGAGTGCCGAACACCATCGCCAGCACCGTGGCCGCCGGGGCGACGATGATGCTGTTCCTGAGCGCGCGCATCCACTCGGCCGAGGCGAAGAAGTCCTGGTACCACTGCAGCGAAAAGCCTTGCAGCGGGTAGACCAGGAAACTGCCGCTGTTGAACGACAGCGGAATGATGACCAGCACCGGCAGCACCAGGAACAGCAGGATCAGGCCGCAGAGAATGCGCAGGCCGTAGAACCAGACCCGCTCCACCGGCGACATGTAAGGGCTCAACATGACAAGGCTCCTCAGCTCAGGCGCAGGCGGCTGGCGCCGACCAGCCAGCTATAGATCAGGTACAGCAGCACCGTGGCCAGCAGCAACAACCCGCCCAAGGCGGTGGCCATGCCCCAGTTGATGCTGGTGTTGGTATAGAACGCGACGAAGTAGCTGACCATCTGGTCGTTCGGGCTACCCAGCAGCGCCGGCGTGATGTAGTAGCCGATGGCGAGAATGAACACCAGCAGGCAACCGGCGCCGACACCGGCGTAGGTCTGCGGGAAGTACACCCGCCAGAAGCTGGCGAACGGATGACAGCCCAGGGAAATCGCCGCACGCATGTAGCTTGGCGAAATGCCCTTCATCACGCTGTACAACGGCAAGATCATGAAGGGCAGCAAAATGTGGACCATGGAGATGTACACGCCGGTGCGGTTGAACACCAACTCCAGCGGCTGATCGATGACGCCCATGGCCATGAGTGCGCTGTTGATCAGGCCGCCCGATTGCAGCAACACGATCCACGCGGCCACCCGCACCAGAATCGATGTCCAGAACGGCAGCAGCACCAGGATCATCAGCAGGTTGCTCTGACGGGTCGGCAAGTTGGCCAGCAGGTAGGCCAACGGATAGGCCAGCAGCAGGCAGATCGCGGTGATCACCACGCCCATCCACAGGGTGCGGGCGAAGATGTCCAGGTAGATGGCCTGGTCGGGCGTGGTCTTGGCCAACTCGCCCAGGTCGTCGATACGGTGGTCCAGCGCGGCCAGCAGGTAGAACGGCGTCACCGAGCTGGTATTGCGGCGGATCGCTTGCCAGTAGGCCGGGTCACCCCAGCGCTCGTCGAGGCTCTGCAGCGCCTCTTTATAGGAAGCCGGCTCGGTCTTGAACGGCAAGGCGCGGGCCGTCTTCGACAGCAGGCTGCGGTAGCCGGCCAGTTCCATGTTCAGGCGCTTGGAGAGCTCGCCCAAGGTCTGGTTCTTGCGCGACTGCGCCAGGTCGTCGCTCAGGGCGCGGTACACCGCTTCGCCGGGCAGGCTCTTGCCATCCCACTGCGCCACCGCCTCGACGGTGCGCGGCAGGCCGGCCACCACTTCGGGGTTACCGACGCTCTTGAACAGCAACGCGGCGATCGGCACCAGAAATACCAGCAGCAGAAACGCCACCAGCGGTGCGATCAGCGCCTGCGCCTTCCAGCGGTTGACCCGCTCGGCACGCTTGAGGCGCTGCTTGAGACTTGGACCTGCGCCTTCATTGAGGGGCACTGCAGTGGCCATGACGAACTCCGCAAACAGGAAAACGGGGGAGCGCCGGCCAACGGCCCGGCGCTCCAGCGACAGGCGTTACTTCTTCGCCGCCCAGGCGTTGAAGCGTTGCTCCAGTTGCTCGCTGTTGTCAGCCCAGAAGGCCACGTCGATCTGCACCTGGTTGGCGATGTTCTCCGGCGTGGTCGGCATGTTCTGCTTGACCTCGTCGCTGAGCAGGGCGACGGCCTTGGTGTTGGCCGGGCCGTAGGCGATGTTCTCGGAGTAGATCTTCTGCTGCTCAGGCTGGACGCTGTAGGCGATGAACTTCTTGGCCTCCTCGACGTTCTTCGCGCCACGCGGAATGGCCCAGGCATCGAAGTCGTAGATGCCGCCGTTCCACACCACCTTCAGGTTGCTCTCCTTCTGCACTGCCGCGATACGCCCGTTGTAGGCCGAGCTCATGACCACGTCGCCGGAGGCCAGGTACTGCGGCGGCTGGGCGCCGGCTTCCCACCACTGGATGCTCGGCTTGAGCTCGTCGAGTTTCTTGAAGGCGCGGTCTACACCGGCCTTGGTGGACAGCACCGAGTAGACATCCTTGGGCGCCACGCCGTCGGCCATCAGGGCGAATTCCAGCGTGTACTTGGCGCCCTTGCGCAAGCCGCGTTTGCCGGGGAATTTCTTCGTGTCCCAGAAATCGGCCCAGCTGGTGGGGGCGGACTTGAGCTTGTCGGCGTTGTAGGCCAGCACCGTGGACCACACGAAGAAGCCCACGCCGCACGGCTGGATGGCGCCTTTGACGTAGTCGGACTCGTTGCCGAACAACGCGGGATCGAGCGGCTCGAACATGTCCTCGTCACAGCCACGGGCCAACTCTGGGGACTCGACCTCCACCAGATCCCAGGACACGCTCTTGGTGTCGACCATGGCCTTCACCTTGGCCATTTCACCGTTGTATTCCCCGGCGACGATCTTGCCCTTGCCTGCCTGTTCCCACGGCTCATAGAACGCCTTGACCTGGGCGGCCTTGTTGGCACCACCGAAGGACACCACGGTGAGGTCCGCGGCCAGCACCTGGCCGGCGGTGAACAGCCCCAGGGCCAGGGCGGTCAGTTTCAACTGCTTGCGCATTATTATTCTCTCCACAGTACAGGGTTGGTGAAACGAACCATCAGTGGGCTTCGACGACCGGGTCGAGCGCGCGTGCGTGCTCCACCGCCCAGCCCAGCGGCACCACGTCGCCCACGGACAGCGCCGGGTCGAGCTCGGCAATTGGCTGCTTGACGAAGAAATCGCTCTTGCCGCACACCTCCAGGCGAACCCGTACGTGGTCGCCCAGGTAGATGAACTCGGCCACTCGGCCGGAAAACCGATTGGCGCAGTGTTCGCTGTGGCCGTTGAGGCGCACCCGCTCGGGGCGCACCGACAAGGTCACCGGCTCGCCGGGCGCACCGACGTTCACCGCCAGCGCCTCGACCTGCTCGCCACGCGCCAGTTGCACCTGGCAGCGTTCACCCTGACGCGACAGCAGGGTGCCGTTGAGACGGTTGTTCTCGCCAATGAAGTTGGCCACGAAGGTGTTGGCCGGGGCTTCGTAGAGCGTGCGCGGATCGGCGATCTGCTGGATCTGCCCCTGGTGGAACACGGCCACGCGATCGGACATGGTCAACGCTTCGCCCTGGTCGTGGGTCACGTACACCACGGTCACGCCCAGGCGCTGGTGAATGTGCTTGATCTCCATCTGCATGTGCTCGCGCAACTGCTTGTCGAGTGCACCGAGCGGCTCGTCCATCAGCACCAGTTGCGGCTCGAACACCAGGGCGCGGGCCAGCGCTACGCGCTGCTGCTGGCCCCCGGAGAGTTGGCCGGGGTAGCGCTTGGCGAAGCTGTCGAGCTGGACCATGTTGAGCACGCGCTTGACCCGTTCGCTGATGTCGGTCTTGCTCAGGTTGCGTACGGTCAGGGGGAAGGCCAGGTTCTCGGCCACGGTCATGTGCGGGAACAGGGCGTAGTTCTGGAACACCATGCCGATGTCGCGCTTGTGCGGCGGCACATTGTTGATCGAGCGGCCTGCCAGTTGGATCTCGCCGGCGGTAGGGGTCTCGAAGCCGGCCAGCATCATCAGGCTGGTGGTCTTGCCGGAGCCCGAGGGGCCGAGCAGGGTCAGAAACTCGCCTTTGCGGATGTCCAGGTTGAGGTCTTTGACGATCAGCGATTCGCCGTCGTAGCTCTTCTGCACGCCCCGAAAGCTGACCAGCGTCTCGTTCGATTTCGCCTCGCTCATGCCCTGCACCTTCTTGTTGGAATGACTGCGTGGGCGAAAGACTAGAAGAACGGTTACCTCGCCGAAATCGGCGGTGCTGAGAGAATGCCATCATCCAGATGGAAGATTGGTTGTAGGGATCGCCCTACATGAATGACGCAAATGGAATGCTCATTCACTCGGGACATCGGCCGCTACTCGCACGTTTGCAGGGCGAGCCTTGTGCCGCGATGGCCCGCTTGCAGGACGAGAAACCGTTGTCAGGCCGATGGCTGTCGCAATCAGATCAGCTTGTGCGCCATGGCGTACTTCACCAGCTCAGCCAGCGAGTGGACTTGGAGCTTCTGCATCAGCCGCGCCTTGTGCGTGCTGATGGTCTTGCTCGACAGCGCCAGTTGCTGGGCGATGTCGTTGACGTTGGCGCCCTGGGCCAAGCGCTCGAACACGGAAAACTCCCGCTCGGACAACAGCGTGTGCAACGGCCGGGTTTCGGTCAGCCCCACTTCGAAGACCATGCGGTCGGCCAGCGCCGGGTCGATATAGCGACCGCCACCGGCCACCCGGCGAATGGCGGTGAGCAGCAGCGCCGGGTCGCTGTCCTTGGTGGCATAGCCCGCCGCCCCGGCCTTGAGCGCGCGTGCGGCCATCTGCGCTTCGTCGTGCATCGACAGCACCAGGATCGCCGGTGCGTTGGCCAATGCACGGATACGCGGGATCGCTTCCAGACCGCTGATACCCGGCATCGAGATGTCCACCAGCACCACGTCGCAGGGCGTGTGGCGCAAGGCATCGAGCAACTGCTCGCCATTGCCCGCCTCGCCCACCACCTGCAGGTCCTTGGCCAGGCCGATCAACTGCTTGATGCCTTCGCGCACGATGGTGTGGTCTTCGGCTACCAGCACTCGGATCACGCTGCTTCTCCTGTCATGAAAGGGGGACGGCCACGCTCAGGCTGGTGCCCTCGCCCGGCTCACTGTCCACGGTCACGCTGCCGCCGAGTATCAACACCCGCTCGCGCAGACCGACCAGACCGAACGAGGTAGGACGCGACTGTTCGGGCTCGAAACCGACGCCATCGTCGATCACCGTCATGCGCAGCAGGTCGCCGTCGCGCCTGAGCTCGATCTGCACGGTGTGCGCCTGGGCATGGCGCATGACGTTGGTCAGGGCTTCCTGAAGGATACGGAACAGGCCGGTGGCCTTGGCATCGCTCAAGGGTGGCAGATTATCCGGTACCTGCACCAGACAGGGAATCTGCGTACGTGCCTCGAAGCGTCGGGCCTGCCACTCGACGGCCGAGGCGATGCCGGCATCGAGAATGGGCGGGCGCAACGCCGTGGCCACATCGCGCACCAGTTGGAACAGCTGGGCGATCGAGCGCTTCATGCTGGCCAGACGCTCGTGCAGGGCCGGGTCGAGATCGGCGAAGGCCAACTCGCACATCGACACTTCGAGCTTGAGCACGGTGAGCATCTGCCCCAGCTCGTCGTGGACCTCACGGGCGATGCGCGCTTTCTCTTCCTCGCGCACGCTCTCCAGGTGCGCCGCCAATTCACGCAATTGCTCCTGGGAACTGGCCAGCGCCAGCTCGGCGCGCTTGCTCTGGGTGATGTCCCAGACGATACCGTCCCACACCACCCGCCCGTCGGCCTGGGGGCGGGGGGGGGGGGGGGGGGGGGGGGGGGGGGGGGGGGGGGGGGGGGGGGGGGGGGGGGGGGGGGGGGGGGGGGGGGGGGGGGGGGGGGGGGGG
>NZ_JAUQOQ010000034.1:0-20274 GCF_030580795.1 Pseudomonas boreofloridensis
TGACCAGTTGCGCACCGGTCTGCAACGGCCAGAAGAACTCCCACACCGACACATCGAAGCTGAACGGGGTTTTCTGCAAGACCACGTCTTCGGCGCCCAGGCCGTAGGCGTCCTGGGTCCACAGCAGGCGGTTGACCACGCCACGGTGCTCGTTCATCACGCCTTTGGGCAGGCCAGTGGAGCCCGAGGTGTAGATCACGTAGGCCAGGTGTTCAGGCGTCAGCCCTGCTACCTCGGGATTGTCGCAGGGCAATTCGCGCCAAATAGGCTGATCGAGGTCGAGCAGCGGCACATCGAATTCAGCCAACAGTTCACGGGTGGCAGCATGGCCCAGCACTGCCGTGGGCGCGCTGTCGGTCAGCATGTGGCGGATGCGCTCGACCGGATAATCCGGATCGACCGGCACGTACGCGCCGCCGGCTTTGAGAATCGCCAGCAAGCCGACCACCATCGACAGCCCCCGCTCGACGCAGATCGCCACGCGGTCGTCCGGTCTGACGCCCAGGGCCATCAGGTGATGCGCCAATCGGTTGGCCTCGGCGTTGAGTTCGCCATAGCTCAGTGCCGCCTGCTCGGCGCGCACGGCGATGCGCGCCGGCGTGCGCAACGCTTGCGCCTCGAACAGGCCATGGACCGTCTGCGCCAAGTCGTAATCCACCACCGTGTCGTTGAACTCGACCAGCAAGCGCCGACGCTCGTGCGGCTCCAGCACCTGAAGCTGCGCCAGCGGCGATTCCGGTCGTTGCTCCAAGGCATCGGCCAGCTCACCCAGCACCTGCTGCAACTGCCCGCACACCCGCGCAGCGCCCACCACCGGCAGCACCTGCACGGTCAGGCGCAGATCGTCGCCCAGGTCGTCGACATTGAGGCTCAACGGGTAGTTGGTACGCTCTTCGCTGGCCAAGGTCTCGATACCCTGCCACGCCGCACGCTGACGCTCGCTTTCGGCAGCGCTGGCGCTGTGGCGGTAGTTGAGCATGGCGCTGAACAGCGGCAAGGGTGCCTGCACACCGCTGCAACGCTGGGCCAGGGCCAGCGAGGCATGCTCATGGGTCATCAGCGCACTCAACTGCGCATGGGTCGCCCGCACGCCGTCACGCACATTCAACCCAGCCAGGTCCAGGCGCAGCGGCAAGGTGTTGATGAACATGCCCAGGCCGTGGCCGCTACCAGCGCCGCCCTGCATGCGCCCCAGCAGCACGGTGCCGAACACCACGCGCTCGCGGCCACTGGCGCACCCCAGCACACGCGCCCAGGCCAGGTGCAACAGGCTGGCGGTGCTCACGCCCAACTGGCGCGCCGGGCTGCGCAAGCGCAGGCTCAAGCTCGGCTCCAGCAGCACCTGAGCCTGCTCGATCTGCCCGGCATCGGCCTGGATATCACGCAGACCGAACGGCAAGGTGGGCTCGTCGATATCGCCCAGTTGCCCGCGGAAGAAGGCTTCGTGCTCGGCCTCACTGACGCCCAGGCGCGCCTGGGCCACGTAGTTGCGGTAGGGCACCGCCGGCTCGGTTGGCTCAGGCAGGCCGTGCAGGTAGCCGAGCAATTCGGCGCGTACCACGTCCAGCGCCGTGTGGTCGAGGATCAGGTGGTGGAACTGCAGGCGCGCCTGCACTCCATCGGGCGTGCGGCGGTACAACAGGCGCAGCAGCGGCGGCCGGTCCAGGGCCAAGGTGTCGAAGCGCGCGTCTGGCGTGGCGTCGAGGTCGATCAGCGGCAGTTCGGCATGGCGCCAGACCACCTGCAACGGCTGTGGCAATCCGTCCCAGAGCACGGCAGTGCGCAGGATGTCGTGGCGGGCGATGACCTGCGCCAAGGCACCGGCGAACGCCTGCAAGCGCGCCAGGCTGTCGAACCTCAACTGCGAGTGCAGCAGGTAGGGATCGGCGCCCTTGGCACTCAGATGGTGGTAGAGAATGCCTTCCTGCAACGGCGCCAGGGGGTAGATGTCCTGCACATTGGCCGCCCCGCCCGGCACGTTGGCCAGCACGCGGTCGAGGGTGGCCTGGTCCAGTTCGACCAGGCTGAGTAGGTCCGGTGTGATCCGCGTGCACTCGGCGCCAATCCGATTGGCCGGCACCTGCACTTCGCGGCTCTGGCCCAGCGCTGCGCTCAGCGCCGCCACGCTCGGTTGGCTGAACAGCAGCCGGACATCGGCCTCCAGCCCCTGCTGGCGCAGGCGCTCGATCAAACTGACGGCCAGCAGCGAATGGCCGCCCAGCTCGAAGAAGTTGGCGTGCCGCCCTACCCGCTCCAAGCCCAGCAGCTCGGCCCACACCGCGGCCATGCGCTGTTCGATCTCACCCTGCGGCGCCTCGTAGGCCGCCACCGGCAGGTCGGCCGGGTCCGGTGCAGGCAACGCTTTGCGGTCGAGCTTGCCGTGTGCGGTCAACGGCAAAGCCTCCAGGCGCATGAAGGCCAGAGGCAGCAGGTGCGCGGGCAGGCTCATACGCAGCGCCTGACGCAGGGCATCGGCCGAAGCATCGCCGGTGTACCACGCCAGCAACTGCTCGCCACGCACCAGCACCACGGCATCGGCCACGCCCGGCTGGGCGGCCAGCGCCGCTTCGATCTCGCCCAGCTCGACGCGCACGCCGCGAATCTTCACCTGGTCATCGTTGCGTCCGAGGTAGTCGAGGGTGCCATCGGCGTTCCAGCGCACCAGGTCACCACTGCGGTACATGCGCGCACCGACCTCGTTGCTGAACGGATCGGCGAGGAAGCGCTCGTCAGTCATCTGCACACGGTTCAGGTAGCCCCGCGCGACGCCGGCCCCGGCAATGTACAGCTCGCCCGTGGCGCCCACGGGGACCAGTTGCCGCCGCCCATCGAGCACGTAGACGCGGGTGTTGGCGATGGCCGCGCCGATGTGCAGCGGCGCGCCGACCTGCACCTGGCCGGAGGTGGCGACCACCGTCGTTTCGGTGGGGCCGTAGTTGTTGACCACGGCAAAGCCCGGATCGCGCTCGAACTGACGCAGGCGGTCGCCGCCGATCAGCAGCGTGCGCAGACTCACCGGGTGGCGCTGGCGGCGCAGCGCCTGTTCGGCCACCGGCGTGGGCAGGAAGCTGACCTGCAGCGGCTGCGCGGCCCACCAGTCGAGCAAGGCATCCACCTGTTCGTTGGCCACCTCAGCCGGCGGCAGGTGCAGCACCGCCCCGGCGCACAGCGCCGGCCAGACTTCCCAGGCCAGCGCGTCGAAGCCGAAACCGGCGACGCTCGAGGTGTGGGTGCCGGTTTCTACGGCGAAGGCCTCGCAATGCCAGTGCACCAGGTTGGCCAGGGTGCGGTGCTCGACCATCACGCCCTTGGGCTGGCCGGTGGAACCTGAGGTGTACACCACATAGGCCAGCGCCGAGGCGTCAAGACCGGCCACCTGCGGGTCGTGCTCGGCGACCCCGGAAAAGTCCTCACGGTCCAGATCCAGGCGCGCGACGGCCTGCGGCAGGTCCGAATGACTCGACTCGGCCAGCACCAGGGCCGGGGCGCTGTCTTCGAGCAGGTAGGCGATGCGTTCGGCCGGGTACTGCGGGTCCACCGGCACATAGGCGGCGCCGGTCTTGAGCACCGCCAGCAGGGCCACCAGACGCTGCGGCGTGCGCGGCAGGCACAAGGCGACCCGGTCGCCTGGGACTACGCCGCGTCCGATCAAGTGATGGGCCAGGCGGTTGGCCGCGCGGTTGAGTGCCTCAACGCTCAGCGTCGTGCTGCCCTGCACCACCGCCAGGGCCTGTGGGCTCTGCGCCGCGCGGGCTTCGACCAGCGCGTGGACGGTTGCGCCCTGCGGATAGGCCCGTGGCGTCGGGTTGAAATCCACCAGAAGGTGGCGGCGTTCCTCGCTGTCGAGCAGCGACAGTTCATCCACGCGTGCACCCGGTGCCCGTTCCAGAGCTTGCAGCAGTTGCGCCACGGTGTTGGCCATCCACTGTGCGACCCGCTCGGCACCGATCTCGGCCAGGGTCAGCACGCTGAAGGTGAAGCCCTCGCCGCGATCGTCGACGCTCAGGGTCAACGGATAGTTGCTGCGCTCCTCACCGCCGAGCAGGCGCACGCCCTGCCAGATACCCTGGCCGTCACGCGGGGTGTCGGCGGCGCTGTGGCGGTAGTTGAGCAAGGCGCTGAACAGCGGCTGTCCGGCCGGCACGCCGCTGCAGCGCTGGGCCTGGGCCAATGAGGCCTGCTCGTGGCCGAGCAGCGCCGAGAGCCGCGCATGGGTGGCGCGCACCGCCTCGGCCACGCCGAGCTGGGTGTCGATGCGCAGCGGCAAGGTGTTGATGAACACCCCCAGCGCCCGGTCGGCGCCTTCACCACCCTGCAGGCGGCCCATGAGCACGGTGCCGAACACCACCTCGCTGCGGTTGGCCAGCACGCCGATCAGACGCGCCCAGGCCAGGTGCATCAGGCTCGCGGCACTCACGCCGAGCGACCGCGCCTGTTCACGCAGGCGCAGCGCATGCTCGGCATCCAAGGTCAGGTGGGCCTCTTCGATGCCGTGGCCTTCGCCCTGCACGTCGTGCTGGCCGAACGGCAGGGTCGGCTCGTCGATATCACCGAGCATGTCGCGGAAGAACGCGTCTGCGGCGGCCGTGTCATTGCCCAAACGCGCTTGCGCCACGTAGTTACGGTAAGGCACCGGCGTACTCAGGCGGCTCGCATCGCCGCACAGCAGCGCGTGCATTTCCGCGCCGACCACGTCCATGGCGGTGTGATCCAGCGCCAGGTGATGGAACAGCAGGATCGCCACCACTTCGCCGTGGGCCGGGTCGTGGCTGTAGACCAGGCGCATCAGCGGCGCACGGGCCAGGTCCAGGCGCTGCTGACGGGCATCGAAGCGCGCCTGCAACTGATCGATCACCGCGCCCTGGCCCTCGCACGCCACTTCGCTGACCTGCAGCGACGCCTGGCGCCAGACCACCTGCACAGGCTGGTCCAGACCCTCCCAGACCAGCGAGGTGCGCAGGATGTCATGGCGGTCGATCACCTGCTGCAAGGCCGCCGCCCAGGTCTGCAAGCGTTCGAGGCTGTCGAAGGCCAGGCGTGATTGCAGCAGGTAGGGGTCGCCCTGGGCGGCGCTCAGGTGGTGATAGAGAATGCCTTCCTGCAACGGCGCCAGCGGGTAGATCTCCTGCACGTTGGCTGCACCCCCGGGCACGGTCGCGACGATGGCGTCGATGGCCGCCTGGTCCAGTTGCACCAGGCTGAGCATCGCCGGGGTGATCTGCTGGGCGGTGGCGGGCACGCGGTTGTCCGGCACCTGCACCTCGCGCCCACTGCCGACCGCTGCGGCCAGCGCCGCCAGGGTCGGCTGGGCGAACAGCACGCGCACGTCGGCGGCAAGGCCCGCCACGCGCATGCGCTCGATCAGGTTCACCGCCAGCAGCGAGTGTCCGCCGAGCTCGAAGAAATGATCGAAGCGACCGACCTGTTCCACCTTCAGCACCTCGGCCCAGATCGCCGCCAGTTGCCGCTCCACCTCGCCCAGGGGCGCGACGAACTGGCGGCTGACCACGGCGCTGTGGTCCGGTGCCGGCAGGGCCTGGCGGTCGAGCTTGCCATTGGCGGTCAGCGGCCACTGCGCGACCTGCACATAGGCCGAGGGCAGCATGTAGTCGGGCAGTTGCCCCTGCAGTTGCGCGTGCAACTCGGCCAAGGCGGGTGCCTGGCCGGCCGCGCTGAACCAGGCCACCAGGCGTTTGTCGCCTGGGGTGTCCTCGCGCACCCGCACCACCGCGTCCTGCACCCCGGCGCAGGCCGCCAGGCGCGCTTCGATCTCACCCAGCTCGATGCGGAAACCGCGCAGCTTGACCTGCTGGTCGTTGCGCCCCAGGTAGCGCAAGGTGCCGTCGGCCTGCCAACTGACCAAGTCGCCGCTGCGGTACATGCGTGCCTGCGGCGCGTGGCTGAACGGGTCGTCGAAGAAGCGTTCGGCGGTCAGGACCGGCTGGTTCAGATAGCCCAGGGCGACCCCGTCGCCGCCGATGTACAGCTCGCCGACCGCGCCCACCGGCAGCGGCTGACGCCGGGCATCGAGCACGTAGCAGCGGGTGTTGCCGATCGGGCGACCAATCGGGATCGCGCCCTCGCCCACGCTGCGTATCTCGTGGGTGGTGGTGAAGGTGGTGGCCTCGGTTGGGCCGTAGCCGTTGAGCAGGTGTGCCGGGGCGCCGTCACGCAGCACCTGGGCGATCACCTGGGGATTGAGCACATCGCCGCCGACCATCAGGTAGCGCAGCCCGACGAAGGCCGGCAACAACTGGGCGGCGTATTGATGGAACAGTCCGGCGGTCAGCCAGAGTACGGTGACGCCCTGGTCGTGCAGCGCTTGGCCCAAGGCCTGGTGCGACAGCACCTGATGCTGATCGATGACCACCACGCAGCCGCCGTTGAGCAGCGGTGCCCACACCTCCAGGGTGCTGGCGTCGAAAGCCGGGTTGGACGCGAAGGCCACCCGGTCGCTGGCCTGGAAGTCGGCAAAGCCGTTGTCGATCACCAAGCGCACCACGGCCCGATGGGGCACCAGCACGCCTTTGGGCAGGCCGGTGGAGCCGGAGGTGTACATGACGTAGGCCGGCGCGCCAGCGTCCACCACGAGGTCCAGGGCATGCGCCGGGTAGGCGTCCAGCGCCAGGGCGTCGAGCTCGACTCGGGTGGCGTGGCCCAGCGCGGGCTGGTCGGCATGGGTCAACAGCACTTGGGCACGGCTGTCCTGGACCATGAAGGTCTGGCGCTCGACCGGGGCGTTGGCGTCCAGCGGGACGTAGACCGCACCGCAACTGCTCACCGCCAGTTGACTGGCCAGCAGATCGACGCTACGCGGCAGCAGCAAGGCCACCCGGTGCCCAGGGCGCACGCCCAGTTCCAGCAGGTGGCGAGCCAGGCGATTGGCGTGCTCGGCCAGCTCGGCATAGGTCCACCGGCGCTGGCCATGGATCACCGCCACGGCCTCGGGGGTCTGCGCAGCGCGGGCCTGGAACAGGGCATGCAGCGGCTGATCGCGTGGGTAGTCGCGGGCGGTGGCGTTGAAGCCTTGCAACACCTGCTCACGGGCTTGATCAGACAGGCACGAGAGGTCGTGCAGCGGGCGTTGCGGCGATTGCTCCAGGGCCTCGACCAACTGGCTCAAGGCACTGTCCAGCAGCGCACACACCTGCCCGCCATCGACCTGCGGCACCGCCTGCACGGTGAAGGCCAGGCCCTGACCGAGGTCATCGACGTTGACCACCAGCGGGTAGTTGCTGCGCTCACGCGAGGCCAGCAGCTCGATGCCTGACCAGCCCAGGCCATCGCCAGCGACCTTGGCGGCGCTGTGACGGAAATTCAGCAGGCTGGTGAACAGCGCCTGGGTGGCCGGCACACCGCTGCAACGCTGGGCCAGCGCCAGCGAAGCCTGTTCGCGACCGAGCAATCGGGCCAGGCGTTGGTGGGTGCGGCGCACCCCTTCGGCAGCGCCCACGGCATCGACGCTGACGCGCAGCGGCAAGGTGTTGATGAACATGCCCAGCGCGCGGTCGGCGCCGGCACCGCCTTGCAGGCGACCGAGCAGCACAGTGCCGAACACCACCTCGGACTGGCCGCTGAGCTGCGCCAGCACCTGCCCCCAGGCCTGATGCACCAGGCTGGCGATGCTCACTCCCAGGCTGCGCGCCTGGACGCGCAGGCGCCCGGCCACGGTCGGGTCGAGGCTGTGCTGGCTGTCGACCACCTCGACGCCGTTGCCCTGCACATCGCGCAGGCCGAAGACCTCGGTGGGTTCGTCGATATCGCCGAGCAGCTCGCGGAACAGCGCTTCATCGGCGCCAGGATCGGCATCCAGGCGGGCACGCGCCACGTAATTGCGGTACGGCACGCTGTCCAGCCGCAGCGGCTGGCCCTGCAAGGCCGCACCGACTTCGGCCACCAGCAGCTCGACGGCAGTATGGTCGAGCAGGATATGGTGCAGCAGCAGGGTCGCTTGCAGACGCTCGCCTTCGCGGTGCGGCAGCAGGTGCATCAGCGGCGCGCGGGTGAGGTCCAGGCGGTGCAGGTCGGCCGTCTCGCTCAGGGCCAGAGGCGCCTCGCGGTGCACCACCTGAACCGGCTCGGGCAGGCCTTCCCAGTGCAGGCTGGTGCGCAGGATGTCATGGCGAGCGATGACCCGGTTCAAGGCCTCGAGGAAGTCGTGCAGGTGCGCCGGTTCGTCGAAGGCGAAGCGTGCCCGCAGGACGTAGGGGTCGGCCCCGGTGCTGGCCAGGTGGTGATAGAGGATGCCCTGTTGCAGCGGCGCCAGGCCGTAGATGTCCTGGACGTTGGCGGCGCCACCCGGGAGCCGGGCGATCAGTGCATCCAGCGCCGGCTGGTCGAGGTCGGCTAGGCTGAGCATGTCCGCTTCGACCTGCGTGCAGCCGGCCGGAATGCGATTGACCGGGACCGCCGTCGGCCGCTCGGCACTCACCGCCGCTGCCAGTGCGGCCAACGTCGGCTGGCCGAACAGGACGCGCACGTCGGCGGCCAGTTCCTGTTGGCGCATGCGCTCGACCAGCTTGACCGCCAGCAGCGAATGTCCACCCAGTTCGAAGAAGTTGTCGTGCCGGCCGATGCGCTCGACGCCCAGCAGATCCTGCCACAGCGCGGCGATGCGCTGCTCCACCTCGCCGTGCGGCGCCTCGAAGGCGCGCCGGGCGAAGGCGTCGCCGTCGGGCTCGGGCAAGGCCTTGCGGTCGAGCTTGCCGTTGGCGGTGAGGGGGAATGCCTCCAATTGCACGAAGGCCGCCGGCACCATGTAGTCGGCCAGGTGCTGGAGCAGGCCGTCACGCAGGTCGGCGGCCTCGGGCGCGGCGCCCTCGGCGGCCAGCCAGTAGGCGATCAGCCGCGGCTCGCCGGCGCTGTCAGGACGAGCGATCACCACCGCCTCGCGCACGCCGGCGCACGCCGCCAGGCGCGCTTCGATCTCGCCCAGCTCGATGCGGAAACCGCGAATCTTCACTTGGTCGTCGTTGCGTCCGAGGTAGTCCAGGCTGCCATCGTCGACCCAACGTGCCAGGTCACCGGTGCGGTACACACGTCCGCCCGGGTTGAACGGGTCGGCGATGAAACGCTCGGCATTCAGCGCCTCGCGGTTCAAGTAGCCGCGCGCGACACCGGCCCCGCCCACGTACAGCTCGCCGACCACCCCGACCGGCACGGGTTGGCGCTGGGCGTCCAGCACATACACCTGCAGGTCGGGGATGCGCTCGCCGATCGGGCTCACGCCCACCCGTTGCGCATCGGCGGCCTGTAAAGGACGGTAGGTGACGTGCACCGTGGTTTCGGTGATGCCGTACATGTTCACCAGGCGTGTGCCGGCGTTGCCGATGCGCGCGTACCACGGCTTGAGCAGCCCAGGCTCGAGCGCTTCGCCGCCGAAGATCACCTGGCGCAGGGAATGCTGCAGCGCGCTGCGGCCCTGGGCGGCGATCAATTGACGGAAGGCACTGGGGGTCTGGTTGAGTACGCTCACGCCGCTGCGGCAGAGCAAGGCATAACACTCGTCCGGTGAACGGCTGACACGCTGCGGCACCATCAGCAGACGCCCACCGTAGGCCAGCGCGCCCCAGATTTCCCAGACCGAGAAGTCGAAGGCGAACGAGTGGAACAGCGCCCAGGTATCCAGACGGTTGAAGTCGAACCAGGACTCGGTGGCGCTGAACAGCCGGGCCATGTTGCCATGCTCGACCATCACCCCTTTGGGCAGGCCGGTGGAGCCGGAGGTGTAGATGACGTAGGCCAGGTGCGAGGGCAGCAGACCGGCGCGTGCCGGGTTATGGGTGGGTTGTTGCGACAGCTGTGGGTCGTTCAGGTCGATCAGCGGGGCGTCGAGGCTGCCCAGCAGCGCCAGGCAGTCGTGCTCGCCGAGCACCGCGCGCGGGGCGCTGTCCTTCAGGGTGAACGCGATGCGCTCGGCAGGATAGGCCGGGTCGATGGGCACGTAGCCAGCGCCGGCCTTGAGCACGCCCAGCAGGCCGACCAGCATGCCCAGGCCACGCTCGACGCAGATCGCCACCCGGTCGTCCAGACCGATGCCGAGTGCGATCAGGCGATGGGCGAGCTGGTTGGCGCGTTCGTTGAGCTCGGCGTAACTCAGGCTCTGCTGCTCGAAGATCACGGCGGTGTCTTGCGGGCGCGAACGGGCATGGGCCTCGAAGCGCTGATGCAGCAGCGGCGTCTGGGCGAACGCGGGCACTGGCGGATTGAGGCCGTGCAGCAGGTGCTCGCGCTCGTGCGGCGGCAGGATGTCGAGGCTGTCGAGCCGTGCCTGGGGCGCGTGTTCCAGGGCCTGCACCACCTGCTCCAGCGCACGCCCCAGGTAGCCGGCCACACGCGCAGCACCCAGGCCGCAGCCGACCAGCGCGGTGATGCGCAGGTCTTGGCCGAGATCATCGAGGTTGAGCGTCAGCGGATAGTTAGTGCGCTCTTCGGCGCCCAGCACCTGGATGCCCGGCGCGATGTCGATGACATCGGCCGCGTCGCCCGCCTCGCTGTGCCGGTAGTTGAACACCGTGTTGAACAGCGGCGCAGGTGCCGCCACACCGCTGCACCGCTGGGCCAGGGCCAGGGGCGCCTGTTCCTGGCCGAGTACGCCGGTCAGGGCTCTGTGAGTGGCCTGCAGGGCGTCACGTACGCTGACCGCGCCCACGTCGATGCGCAGCGGCAAGGTGTTGATGAACATGCCGAGCGCCTGCTCGCCGCCCTCGCCGGCTTCCATTCGCCCAAGCAGCACGGTGCCGAACACCACCGAGTCATTGCCCGACAGTGCGCCGAGCACACGACCCAGGCCCAGGTGAGCGATAGCCGCCGGGCTCACGCCCAATTGCCGGGCCTGGGTACGCAGGCGCGCGCTCAGGTCACGGTCCAGGGTCAAGCGGGCGTCCTGCACCGGGCTGTCGTCGAGTTCGGCCGCGCCGAAGGCCAGGGTCGGTGTATCGATATCGGCCAGCATGGCCTTGAAGAAGGCTTCGTGGGCGGGCACGTCCAGGGCCTGGCGCGCCTGCGCCAGCAAGTTGCGAAACGGCACTGGCGGCCCGAGGCGCTCGGCCTCGCCGGCCAGGCAGGCGGCGATCTCGCGACGGACGATGTCCAGCCCGGTGTGGTCCATCACCGTGTGGTGGAACAGCAGCAGCGCGACCACTTCGGCGCCCGCGCCTTGGGCGTGAACCAGGCGCAGCAAGGGCGCCTGGCGCAGGTCGAAACGGTAGTGATGGCTGTCGTGCAGCGCGCGCAGTTGCGCCAGCGGCTCGCCCTGACCGGCCAGTTGCAGCGCTTCGCGGTGCAGCGGCGCACGCCGCCAGACCACCTGCAGCGGCTCGTCCAGGCGCTCCCAGAACAGTGAGGTACGCAAGATGTCGTGACGTTCGATCACCCAGTCCAGGGCCTGGGCGAAGGCCTCCAGGTGTGCCGGGTCGGCAAAGCGCAGCTGGGCCTGCAACAGGTAGGGATCGCCGGCTTCGGCGCGCAAGTGATGGTAGAGCATGCCCTCCTGCAGCGGCGCCAGGGGATAGATGTCCTGCACGTTGGCAGCACCACCCGGGATGCTGGCGACGATGCGGTCGATGGAAGGCTGGTCCAACGCCACCAACGGCAGCATGGCCGGGGTGATCTTGAACGCCGGGCTCAACCAGTCGTCGTCATGGGCGGCGAGCATCTCCAGCAGCGCCGGCTTGTGCGCGGCCAGTGCATCCCACAGGGAATCGTCGAGGCTGTCGTCGTCACCGTCGACGATGAGGTCCTGATCATCGCGCTGAAGTCGGATCGCACGGGTGGAAAGCACTGCCATCAGTTCGCTGAAGCGCATGGTTAAGCATCCTGCCTTTGCCAGTCGGAAATCGGCAAAGCTAGAGGATCGGGCGCGCAAGGGCTGACAGGGGAAGCGGGGACAAAGGCAGGTCAGCCCCCGCGAGAGGCCGTTTTGCGGGCCTTGCGCAGGGGCAGAAGGGGCATGATCGCCGGGGCCCAGGCCCTGCAACGATCATGGCGGGGCGTCAGTGAAGGGGGATGAGTCGTTCGCGCTGCGCGGGGGTGAGGTCTTCGATCGAGGCGATGCTCAAGTCAGCGCTGGCGGCGGCCGAAGCGTGCGGGCGACGCTGGCCCTCCAGCTCCACCGTGACGTCCTGGGGCAGCTTGTACATCGCGCCGGTGAGCGGGTCGACGATCAGCATGCCGATGACCCCGCCCAGCAGGATGTTGCCCCAGTACCAGCCGCTGATTGTCGAGTCGAGTTCGACCCTGTGATCGGCGAACCCCTCACGGCGGAACGTAGTGAGGATCTCGTTCCTTCCTGCCAAGAGGTAGGCCGTTTCCATACAGCAGCCTGCCGAAGCGCCATTGAGGCAATTTGCCATCAGTCATTCTCTTGTCATCTGCCTGTCTTAATTTCGAGCCCCCCGGCCCATGGAACTTGGATGACGTGAAGCGCCCTCTCCTCTCGCCCGCAGGGCTGCTGCCCCTGCTGCTGCTGATCTTGTGCGGTGTCATCCTGGCGTTTCTGTGGGGCCTGCATGCGGCTCAGAGGGCCGCCGCCCGGAATGACGCCCTGGCGGCCAAGGCGGCCGAACACCTGAACCTGGCCAACATCGTCGGCGAAAGCCTGCGCCAACTGGTCGACCGTGCCCAGGCGGTGAGTCGGGTCAGCCGCAACGACCTGCTCGGCGCGCGCCAAGGCAGCCTGAGCCTGGCGCGGCTGTTGGCCGAAGACCCGGTGTTCAAGCGCATGAGCCTGTACGACCGCCAGGGCCGTCTGGTCGCCGCCAGTCACAGCGACGAGATGCCGCGTCTGTCGGACGACTGGCTCGACCAACTTCGCCAGCACGTGTCGCGCCATGGCTTCAAGCCGTTCATGCCGAGCACGCCGGTACACGCGACGACACCCACCCTGCCCAACTGGCGACTGCCTTTTCTGCTGCCGCTGACCGACCTGCGTGGCCGGGAAGTCGACAGCGTCCTGGTGGTGCAATTGGACGTCGGCTACCTGGCGATGCTGTTCCAGCACATCGACCTGGGCCGCAGCGGCATGCTGCGCCTGCTCCAGGCCGATGGCCGCGAGCGGGTGCGCATCGACGGCAGCGGCGTGGTGGTAGCCGGCGAAACCCTGGCGCCGGAGTTGCCCGACAGCGAAGGCGAATCCGGCCAGTTCACCCAGTACAGCTACGAGGGCAGCTTCCAGAGCCTGTACCGGCGCGTGGCCGAGCGCGGTTTCAGCGTCGTGGTGAGCCAGCGCCAGGACGAGATCCTCGCCCCGACCACCCTCGCCTACCACCGCCAGTTCTGGCTGAACCTGTGCATGACCGTGCTGATCCTCGGCGGCCTGGCCTGGGGGCTGCGCCTGCTGCGCAAGCGCCAGGACGCCTTTACCGAACTGGAGCAGGCGCAGCAGGTGAACCAGGAATTGATCGGTCGCCTGGAAGAGGCCCACCGGCGCAGCAGCCATGCCGCCGCCACCGATCACCTCAGCGGCTTGCACAACCGTCGCCAGTTCGTCGAAGTGGCGGCCCAGGCACTGGCCCGACAGCGCGGGCGCCGGCGCCTGACTGCGGTGCTGTTCATCGACATGGACCGCTTCAAGTCGATCAACGATTCACTGGGCCACAAGATCGGCGACCTGCTGCTGCAGGCGGTGGCCGGGCGGATCCAGCGCCTGCTCGAGCCAGAAGACGAAGCGTCGCGCTTTGGCGGCGACGAGTTCGTGGTGCTGCTGGCCGGCAACCGCAGCGAAGAACAAATCGATGCCTGGGTGCGGGCGCTGGTGGCCAAGCTCTCGGCCACTTATGCCCTGGATGGCAAGGAGGTCAATACCAGCCCGAGCATCGGCGTCAGCATCGCCCCGCGTGATAGCCAGGAGGTCGACAGCCTGATCCGCTGCGCGGACGCGGCAATGTATTCGGCCAAGCAGGCCGGCCGCGCCCAGTACCGCTTCTTCGACCCGTCGCTGAACCTGCCCGACATCCAGGCCTTCACCCTCGAACAAGCCTTGGGCAGTGCCCTGGCCGAACGCCAGTTCGTGCTCCACTACCAACCGCAGGTGCGCCTGGACACCTTGCAGGTGCAGGGTTACGAGGCGCTGGTGCGCTGGGACCATCCGGAATTCGGGCTGCTCTACCCGGACCGCTTCATCGGCATGGCCGAGCGCAGCGGCTTCATCGTCGAACTCGGCTGGGAGGTACTGCGCCTGGCCTGCGAAGAACTGGCTCGCTGGCACGCCGAGGGTCGCGAGACCCCCTTGGCGGTGAACGTCTCGGCACTGCAACTGCGCCAGGCGGATTTCAGCGAGCGCCTGCTGGCGCTGTTGACTGCGTACGGCATCGACAATCGCCACCTGGAACTGGAGATCACCGAGACCACCATCCTCGACCCTGAAGGCACGGCACTGGAGCACCTGCACCGCCTGCGCACGGCAGGCATCGGCATCAGCCTCGACGATTTCGGTCGCGGCTACGCCGGTTTCGCCCACCTGCAGGCCTTGCCGCTGTCGAAGCTGAAAATCGACCGCTCGCTGATCGCCCCGTTGTGCAACAGCCATGACGACAGCCCCATCGTCTCCTCGACGATCATCCTGGCCAAGCGCCTGGGGCTGGAGGTGGTGGCCGAAGGCGTGGAAACCCGCGAGCAGGTGCTGTACCTGAAATTGGCCGGCTGTGACATCGCCCAGGGCTATCACTTCAGCCGTCCGCTGTCGGCCGCGCAACTGCGCGACTACCCCCCTTTCAGCACGGTGCAGGTGGCCTGATGCGTATCCTCAAAGCATTCACCCTGCTGGCACTGCTGATGCTGCCGGTCACGCTGCTGGCCGACTGCCCGGAGCGAACGCTGCGCCTGGCAGTGATTCCGATGTACAGCGCCGAGCTCATGCTCGAACAGCACCAGCCGTTGCTGCAGCATTTGAGCGAGGTCACCGGGCTGCCGGTGGAGTTGGTGGTGGCGTCGTCCTATGAGGCGGTGGTCGATGCCATCGTCTCCGGCGGCGCCGACCTCGCCCGGCTGGGGCCCGCCGCCTACGTGCTGGCGCACAGACGCGATCCGCGCGTTGAGGCCTTCGCCACCTTCGCCCTCAAAGCCGGACCGTACACAGCGGCCGGCAGCCAGTATCAGTCGCTGCTGTTGACCCGTGCGGACGGGCCTGCGCAGTTCGCGCAGTTGCGCGGCAAACGGGTGGCCTTGAGCGATCCGGCCAGCACCTCCGGCAGCCTGGTGCCCAGCGTCGAGTTCGCCGGGCGCGTGAATACCCCGTTGCGCGACTACTTCGGTGCATTGGTCTACGCCGGCACCCACGACAAAGCGCTGGACGCCCTGCTCGAAGGACGGGTCGAAGCCGCGTTCGTGGCCAGTGAACGCGCCGATGCCTACCTGGCGCGCCATGCACTCAAGCCGGAAGCCTTCCAGGTGTTATGGCGCTCGGCGCCGATTCCCTACGATCCCTATGTGCTCAGCGCCCACCTGTGCCCGGCACTCAAAGCGCGGATCCGCCAGGCCATGCTTGCCGACCCGCAGGCACTGGCCGCCTTCGTCCGCTCGCAGGATGCCAGTGCGCTGGTGGTCATCGGCCCGGGGGCCTACACCGGCCTCGAACAGGTGATGGAACAAGCGCTGAAGGCCCGCTGACCGATTCAACTTTCCCGGCTCGGCGGCGTCGAAACAGCGACATCATGAATTTCCTGGAGGTTGCTCATGGCGATTCGCGCCACTTTGCTGGTTTCCTGCCTGACCCTGGCCCTGGCCGGCTGCGTGGGTTCACCGGACGACAAACCGCCGCCGCAGACCATGGCCGTGGATCTGCAGCAGTACCAGGGCAAATGGTACGAACTGGCGCGCCTGCCGATGTTCTTCCAGCGCAAGTGTGTGCAGTCGGAGGCCAACTATCGCCTGCGCAGCGACGGCCAGGTCGATGTGACCAACCGCTGCCGCGAAAAAGATGGCCAGTGGCAGGAGGCCACCGGCATCGCCCAGCTTCAACAGCCCGGGCAGACTGACAAGCTGTGGGTGCGCTTCGACAATTGGTTCAGCAAGCTGGCGCCCGATACTGCCAAGGGCCAGTACTGGGTGCTATACCACGATCCCGAGTACCGCGTGGCACTGGTCGGCCACCCCAACCGCGAGTACCTGTGGCTGCTGTCGCGCACGCCGACGGTCAGCGAGAACACCCGCAACCAGTTGCTGGAGGTGGCCCGCCAACGCGGCTACGACACCGACGAATTGATCTGGCGCGCGCCCGACTGAGGACTGCGCCTTACAGCAGGTCGTGGGTCACCTGGCCCACCGCCTGCACCACCCGCCGCGCGCCATCCTGGATCCCGCTGATGGCAGTGCCGGCCTGACCGGCCAAGGCCAGGCCGGCACTGGCCTGCTCGCGACTGCTTTCGATCTCGATCACGGCCTGGTCGGCCAGTTGCTGGTTACGCGCCACCACCGTGACGATTTCCTCGGTGGCGCTGCTGGTCCGCGCGGCCAACTGGCGTACTTCATCGGCCACCACGGCGAAGCCTCGTCCCTGCTCGCCAGCACGAGCGGCCTCGATGGCGGCGTTGAGCGCCAGCAAGTTGGTCTGCGAGGCGATGCTGCCGATGGTCTGCACGATCGAGCTGATCACCACCGACTGCTTGCCCAGTGCCTCGATGGTGGTGGACGCCGACTGCATTTGCCCCGCCACGGCCTGCATCGTGTTCACCGCCTCCTGAACCACTGCCGCGCCTTCGCGGGCACTGACGTCGGTGGTGCGCGACACATCCAGGGCCATTTCCGCGGCGCGGCGGATTTCTTGCTCCTTGCGCACCTGGTCGGTGACCACCGAGGCGTACTTGATCACCCGGATGATGTGACCCTCGGCGTTGTAGACCGGGTTGTAGCTGGCTTCGAGCCACACTTCCTGGCCATGACTGTCCAGGCGCCGGAAGCGTCCGGCGACGTAGCGCCCGCTGTTGAGGGTCTTCCAGAACTCGGCGTAGGCCGGCGAAGCGACTTCCTCGGCGCTGCAGAAGATCCGATGATGCTGGCCGACCAATTGACCGAGCGAATAGCCCATGGCGCTGAGGAACTGCTCGTTGGCGGTGAGGATGTTGCCGGCCAGGTCGAACTGGATGACCGCCGTGGAGCGGAACAACGCGTCGACGAACGCGCCGTTCTCGCGGTTCTTCTCGATCTGCACCGTGGTGTCGCTGCCAAAGCCTTGGATGTGGTCCAGTTGCCCGTCTGCATCGCGGACCGGCAACCAGGTCAGGCGCAGCCAGATGAGACCGCCTTGCGGGTTATGGAAGCGGTAGTCATCGGTCACCGGCTGAAAACGCGAGACCGACTCGTTGAAACGGCGATAGCACGGCAGCGTCGTGACGTAGCTGGGCACCAGGTCGATCAGGGGGCGTCCGATCAGCTTTTCCTTGGGCTGGCCGAGCGCAGCAGCGCACGCATCGTTGCAGGCGACGATGCGGCGCTCGGCATCCAGGCGCAAGGCCAGGGTGCCCTGTTCCAGTTGGTCCAGTACTTGGCGCAGGCGCCTGACCTCGGCTTCACTGGCCGCCAGCTGAGCTTTGACTTTGCGATCGAACATGAGGATACCTTGCGAACAGTGAGGGGGATGGGCACGCACGCATCCTGCAAGCCAGTCGGCTGGCGGCCCCAGGCCCCGGATGACGGGGGCTGGAGCTTCTTATTGGAGATGGGGTGCAGCATGCCATTAAAGACACAGCACCGCTATCAAAGTGCTATCGGCGCTGGAGAATATTTTAGTCGTCAATGGCCAGGCTGCGAGGCGGCCAATGGCGCCGTCTGCCGGGCTGGTTTATGGTGGCGCGATCACTGCGCCACAGCCTGCCCCGCCATGACCGACATCGAGCGCTACGTCCGCGCTGCCACCCGTGACAATACCCGCCGCAGCTATCAAGCCGCCGTCGAGCATTTCGAGGTGCACTGGGGCGGTTTCCTGCCCGCCACCGCCGACAGCATTGCCCGCTATTTGGCCGATCACGCCGGCCAGCATGCCGTCAGCACCTTGCGCCAGCGCCTCGCTGCGCTGAGCCAATGGCACCAGGCGCAAGGCTTTCCCGATCCGACCAAGGCGCCTTTGGTGCGACAGGTGCTGCGGGGCATCCGCACCCTGCACCCCACACTGCCACGCCAAGCCGCGCCCTTGCTGCTGCAGCACCTGCAGACGGCGGTGGATGGCTTCGAGGACGAGGCCCGCCAGGCCCAGGCACGGCACGATCTGCCTGCGCTGCTGCGGGCCCGACGCGACGCCGCCTTGCTGTTGCTCGGTTTCTGGCGCGGTTTTCGCGGCGACGAACTGGCGCGTCTGCGGGTCGAGCACATCCAGGCCGAGCCTGGGGTTGGCATCACGCTGTTCCTGCCCCGCAGCAAGGGCGATCGCGAAGCCCTCGGGGTGCACTACCGCACCCCGGCACTCAAAGCGCTGTGCCCGGTGGCGGCCTACCTGCAGTGGATCGAGGTGGCCGGTATTGCCCGAGGCCCGGTGTTTCGCAAGCTCGACCGCTGGGGTCACTTGGGCGAAACAGCGCTGCACAGCAACAGCCTGATCGGCCTGCTGCGGCGCATGCTCGAACGCGCTGGAGTGCCTGCGACGCTGTACACCGGGCACTCGTTGCGCCGCGGCTTCGCCACATGGGCGACGAGCAACGGCTGGGAGCTCAAGACGTTGATGAGCTACGTGGGCTGGAAAGATGCCAAGTCGGCGCTGCGTTACATCGAAGCCGGTCAGGCGTTCGGCGAGTTGGCGCTGCCGACGGCCAAGTACACGCCCCACGCGCTGCCTGACGCGGCGAAGTGAACGCCTGGCATCGCGCATCGTCTCAGCTCGAGCTAGCCTTCAAGCACCCCTTCTGCCCATCGAGCGTCCATGGCCTTTCATCGTCTGACCCGTTCCCATCCTCGCCTGACCCTCGGCACCCTGGCCGGCCTGCTCGGCGCCTGGCTGATCCCCGCCGACGACTGGACCCAACGCTTCCTGGCCGGCTGGAACGTCGGGGTCTGGCTGTACCTGACCCTGGTGCTCTGGCTGACCTGGCGGGCGACGCCGGACACGGTACAGCGGGTGGCCAATGTCGAAGACGAGAACGCGGGCCTGGTCCTGTTCACCGTCTCCATCGCCGCCATCGCCAGCCTGGCTGCGGTGACCTTGGAACTGGCCGCCAGCCGCGACCTGCATGGCAGTGCGCAGATGATGCATTACCTGTACACCGGCTTCACCGTGGCTGGCTCGTGGTTGCTGATCGGCTGCATCTTCAGCCTGCACTACGCGCGGCTGTTCTACCTCGACAGCGGCGATCAACCGCTGCTGCGCTTTGCCGACGGCGAGCGGCGACCGGACTACTGGGACTTCCACTATTTCGCATTCACCATCAGCGCGGCGGTGCAGACCTCCGATGTGGGCGTCGGCGGCCGGGCCATGCGCCGGGTGGTACTGGGGCACTCGTTGGTGGGGTTTGTCTTCAACACGGCGATTCTGGGGTTCACCATCAACATTGCGGCGGGGTTGCTGAGTTGACCGTCGGTCTGAAAGTGGCCTGAAGCTTGGCGGTGGGCGGGGGGCGCCCCGGTCGCGAACACCTGTGCTGGCGTGCTGTTGTGGCGTGGTGCTTGTCGGGCTGTTGGTGATGTCGATCACACGGGCTTCTAATTGTCATCAGGGCGGGAGGACACTGGTGTGGCAGCTGCTATGTTTAGTGTCTGCCGACTGCCTGGGTGGATGGATGAATCGCTCCTGGGCAGGGCTTTCGGGCTTCCGGTCGTGGAGGTTGGCATGAACAAGATGACGTTTCCCAATGCCTGCCAAGTGATGCGCTGGCATTTTCATCCTTTGGGTTTCGAGGCGAGCATGGATGCACCGCGGAGCATGGTCGCGCGGGTGTTCGATCGGGCTACCGGGGAGACGGTGCTGGCCATTGCCGGGATTCCTTGTACGGCGGTCATGGCGGCGGCGGATGTTGAGCGGATCATTGAGGCTGTCGAGGTGGAGTTGGAGGCTTTTAGTGTGGGGCGGGGGGTTGTTGGGTGGGTTTGAGCTGGGGGGAATATCAGGGTTTTGTGGGCGGGCCGATGTGGGCATATCCGGATTTTGGGGTGATGCTTAGTCACCTTTTCGCCCTTACGGCGACCCCCTTTTTTTCTTGGAAAAAAGGGGGGCAAAAACCGCTTGCTCCCGCATACGGCCCCTGCGCTGCGCGCAGGGGTTCCCTCGCGCCGGCGTCGCTCCGGGAGGACCGCGCTTAGGGGCCGTCCTGGCCCCAAGCGCTTGACGGGCATCCATGCCCGTCACCTCCCTGC
>NZ_JAUQOQ010000035.1:0-16244 GCF_030580795.1 Pseudomonas boreofloridensis
GCGAAAGACGACGTCTACGTCGGTGGTCAGGCGCCAATCGTCAACAAAATCACCGCCGTCTCTGGCGGCGACAACTTCGAGAAACTGACGCTGGGCAGCAACTCCGTGACCACCACCGTTACCGACGAGCCAGGTTCAGGCACGCCAGGCTCGGGCAACCAAGGCGACAAGGTCTCGGTCACCATCGTCAGCAACGGCGATGTGAACGAAGCCCAGCAGCCGTCGTTCACGGTGAAAGTCAGCCAAGTTCTGGATCGCCCATTGACGGTAACCCTGAGCACCGGCGACAAGGTGGTCATCGCTGCAGGCCAGACCCAGGTCGAGTACAAGGCCCCTGCTCAAGGCGAAGACGTCTTCAAAGACGCCGGCTCGCTCACCGTCGGCATTACCGATGCAAGCGTTACCGGCAAGACCTTCGAAAACCTGGAGCTGGGTGGCAGCGCCACCGTGCAGATCAGCGACACCATCAGCGAAGTGGTGGCCACGCTGACTGCCGACAAATCGACTGTTGCCGAAGGCGGCACCGTTACCTACACCGTCACCCTGAGCAACGCTCAAGGCCTGTCGGTTACCGGCCACCAAGGCCTGGTGTTCACCCTGAGCGACGGCACCAAGGTCAACATCGCTGCAGGTAGCGCCACCGGCACCGCGACCATCACCGCGAAAGACGACGTCTACGTCGGTGGTCAGGCGCCAATCGTCAACAAAATCACCGCCGTCTCTGGCGGCGACAACTTCGAGAAACTGACGCTGGGCAGCAACTCCGTGACCACCACCGTTACCGACGAGCCAGGTTCGGGCACTACAGGCTCCGGCAACCAAGGCGACAAGGTCTCCGTCACCATCGTCAGCAATGGCGACGTGAACGAAGCCCAGCAGCCAAGCTTCACGGTGAAAGTGAGCCAGGTTCTGGATCGCGACCTGTCCGTCACCCTCAGCAACGGTGCCAAAGTCACCATCGCTGCCGGTCAGACCCAGGTCGAGTACAAAGCGCCAGCTCAAGGCGAAGACGTCTTCAAAGATGCCGGCTCGCTCACCGTCGGCGTCAACAGCGCCACCGTCGAAGGCAAGACCTTCGAAAACCTGGAGCTGGGTGCACCGGCCACCGTGCAGATCAGCGACACCATCAGTGAAGTGGTTGCTACGCTCACTGCGGACAAGACCACGGTCTATGAAGGCGGCACGGTCACCTACACCGTCACCCTGAGCAACGCTCAAGGCCTGTCGGTTACCGGCCACCAAGGCCTGGTCTTCACCCTGAGCGACGGCACCAAGGTCAACATCGCTGCGGGTAGCGCCAGCGGCACCGCGACCATCACCGCCAAGGACGACGTGTACGTCGGCGGGCAAGCGCCGATCGTCAACAAGCTCGAGTCCGTTGCCGGCGGCGACAACTTCGAGAAACTGACCCTGGGCGGCAACACCCTCACCACCACCGTGACCGACGAACCGAGCGGCCAGGGCGACCTGACCACGGTGAGCATCAGCGGCGACACGTCGGTGACCGAGGGCGATACCGCGCACTACACGCTCACCCTGACCAGTCCATCGAAGACCGATGTCACCGTCACCCTGAGCTACAGCGGCACCGCCACCAACGGCCAGGACTACACCGGCGTGGTCACCGTGAAGATTCCGGCGGGCGCCAGCACGGCCAACTTCGACGTGAAGACCATCGACGACCAACTCGTCGAGGGCTCGGAGAACTTCACCGTCAAGATCACCGGCACCAGCGGGGGTGGTTTCGAGAACCTGCAGGTCGACGCGAACAAGGGTAGCGTGACCACTACCATCATCGACAACGACCACATGCCCGAGTCGCCCGGCGGCGCCGTCACCGGCACCGAGGACACCGACTACGTGTTCAAGTGGGGCGACTTCAACGTTACCGATGCCGATGGCAACACCGGTCTGGCCGTGGTCATCAGCAAACTGCCGGACCTGGGCAGCCTCAAGTTCTTCAACGGCAGCGCCTGGGTCAACGTGTCGCTGAACCAGACGGTCAGCCAGGCCGACATCACCGCCGGCAAGCTCAAGTTCGTGCCGCTGGCGAACCAGTCCGGCGTGGACGGCTATGGCGGTAACGGCGTGGGCAACCAGCAGGCCGACTACGCACAGATCAAGTACAAGCCGAACGACGGCACCAATACCGGCAGCGAAGTGACCATGAAGGTGGACATCACGCCGGTCGCCGACCGCCCTGACCTGTCGATCGGCAACAACAACGTCGCGTCGATCGGCCTGACCAAAGAAAGCTGGAACAGCCTCAACGGCCTGGGCACCAACGGCAACGGCATCACGGGCGACCAGTTGAAGAACGTGTTCGCCAACTCCGGCAGCGCCAACAAGAGCGAGCAGGTCACCACGGTCGATACCGCAGCCACCGTCAGCCCTGGCACCGGTTCGAAAACGTCCGGCCTGATCTACATGGAAGCCGGCAAGACCTACACCTTCAGCGGCACGGCGGACGACAGCCTGCAGATCGTCGTCGGCGGCAAAAACGTGGCCGGTGCCACCTGGGGCAATGCCAGCGGCGCCATCAGCGGCAGCTTCACGCCGACCACCAACGGCTACTACACCCTGGAGATCTACAACGCCAACCAGGCGGGCCCGGGTAGCCTGGACGTCAACATCAAGGTCGGCAACGGCCCGGTGACGGACCTGAGCGCCTCGAACATCCCGCTGTACCCGAACCTCGGTTCGATGACCGGCGCAGGCCTGACCGTCTCCGACCTGCACGGCAGCAACGGCCAGGGTTACTACGACGGCTACAAGCTCAACGAAGGCCGTGAGAACGGCGCGCCGGTCAAACTGGTTGGCATCAGCACCAACCTGACCGACACCGACGGCTCGGAAACCCTGAGCGTCAAGCTCAGCGGCATTCCGGCAGGCTCGGTGGTCAGCGACAACGCTGGCCACAGCTTCACCGTGGGCAGCAGTGCCGTGGACGTCACCGGCTGGAACCTCAACAGCCTGGCGATCAAGCCACCGGCCTACTACAACGGCCAGTTCGACGTGAAGGTCAGTTCGATCTCCAGCGAGAGCGTTGGCGGCAGCACCGCGACCAATGAAGGCACCTTCAAGGTCACGGTGTACCCGCAGTCCTACAGCACCAGCAACCTGACCGCCAATGCCGATAACTTCACCGGCACCGACGGTAACGACATCATCGTTGCCGACGTCGGCGGCCTGCATGTGGTGCCGGGCAAGGACTACAACATCGCCTTCATCGTCGACACTTCTGGCAGCATGGGCTCCTCGGGCGTGGATGCGGCGAAGAAATCGCTGGAGTCGGTGTTCAAGACCCTCGCGGCCAGCGTCAAGGGTGCGCAGTCCGGCAGTGTCAACATCCTGCTCGTGGACTTCGCCACCCAGGTCAAGTCGTCGGTTTCCGTCACCTTGAACGATGCCGGTCTGCAAAAGCTGCAAAGCCAGCTGAGCACCCTCAGCGCGGGCGGCGGTACCAACTACGAAGATGCCTTCAAGACCACGGCGAACTGGTTCCAGAATCTCAAGAACAGTGGCAACACTGGCAGCACGCAAACGTTCTTCATTACCGATGGCAAGCCCACCTTCTATCAGACAGGGGAGCAGGGCAACCCGGCGCTGGGCAGCACCAGCACGACCCTCGATAGCTACCTGAATTCCATCAACTGGAAGCCAGGCAACACGGTAGGCACCTATCTGGACAACTCCAACTACCTGTCGATCAACAGCAGCGGAGCGCTTACCGTCCAGACTTACAACCTCTGGACCGGCTGGAAAGTCACCACCAGCGGTGACATTCGCGCCGAAGGCAACGGTGGTTACGAGCTGTCGAACCTGGCCGGTACCGGCAATACCACCGACTCAGCAACCCTGGCGAACGCCAAAGATACCTTCAAGCTTTTGTCGGGCCTGTCCAACGTCGAAGCCATTGGCCTGAACAACGACATCAATGCCAGCGATCTCAAGCCGTACGACTCCGATGGCAATCCGCAGGCCAACATCGACCCAAGCAAGCTGGCCGAGGCCATCCTCGGTCACACCGAGGTGATGAACCCTAGCGCCGACACCGTCAACGGTGGCGACGGCAACGACATCATCTTCGGTGATCTGGTGACCTTCGATTCGGTGCCCGGCACCGGCGTCGAGGCGATCCAAGGCTATGTCGCCAACAAGTTGGGCGTTGACGTGGGCGACGTGGATGCCCGGATGATGCATCAGTACGTCACCGAGCATTACACCGAGTTCGATATCTCGCGCAGCAACGACGGCAACGACACCCTGATCGGTGGCGACGGTGACGATATCCTCTTCGGCCAGGGCGGTGACGACTACCTCGACGGCGGGCGCGGCAACGACATCCTGCTCGGTGGCACCGGCAACGACACGCTGATCGGTGGTGAAGGCAACGACCTGCTGATCGGCGGTGCCGGCAACGACATCCTCATCGGCGGCAAAGGCGACGATATCCTCATCGGCGGGAGCGGCGCAGATACCTTCGTGTGGAAGGCCGGCGATTTCGGCAACGATGTGATCAAGGATTTCAACCAGCGGGAAGGCGACCGCCTCGATCTGCGCGATCTGCTGCAGGGCGAGAAGGCCAGCACCATCGACAACTTCCTGAAGATCACCACCGTCAATGGCGAGTCGACCCTGCAGGTCAGTTCCGAAGGCAAGCTCAATGCCAGCGGCGGCGTGGCCAACGCCGACGTCAGCATCAAGCTGCAAGGCGTGGACTGGTCACACTCGTCGATCAACTCGTTGATCGCCGGTGCGGATCCGATCATCAAGATCGACAACGCCAACAGCTGATGCGTGAACCCCAGGCGGCTTCAACCGCCGCCTGGGGGCCGCGCTTTCCTGTCATCGCCGTGCGGGGCATACTCGCAGGTCGGCCGCTGCAAGGCCGCTGAACTTTGCCTATGCTCCTGACAACCAAAAGGAATAATCGTGACGAGGGTCGATGCCATGTTCTACGTGCAACGCGACGCCGACGGCCAGCTGCTGCGGGTAGAAGCTACCCCGTTTGACGAGTACACCGAGTCGCTGCCGGCCGACCATGCCGATATCCAGGAGTGGTTCGCCGACGATGTCGTGGAAACCAGTCTCAAACAGCTCAAGCAGAGCGACCTGGACATGATTCGTGTGCTCGAGGACTTGATCGAGGTGCTGACCGCCAAGGGCGTGTTCAGCATCACCGACCTGCCGCCGGGCGCCCAGGCCAAGTTGCTCAGCCGGGCCTCCGCGCGCAAGGCGCTGGGCAGCCTCAACAACCTGATCGAGGAAGAGGAAGAAGGCGGGCTGATCTGAATCAGGCCGCACCCTGAGCGGATGCGGCCCGGACCTGTATCACTTCCAGGGCGCAGGCTCACCCACCCATTGTCCCTGAATCCCCTGCACACCCATCTCGCGCAGTACCTGCAACTCGCCCTCGGTCTCGACCCGTTCGGCGATCAGCGGCAGGTCGATGCTGTGCGCCGCACCTTGGATCGCCTCGATGAACAGCCGCTTGTGCCGCTCTTGATCGATGCTGCGGATGTAACCGCCATCGATCTTGAGATAGGCCAGACCCAAGTGCGCCAGGTTGCCGATCATGCTGAAGCGCCCGCCGAAACGCTGGAGCGCCAGGCCGTAGCCCAGTTCGTGCAGGCGGCGGTTGAGCTTCTCCAACTGCGCCTGCTCCGGCAACTGTTCCTCGCCGATCTCGAAGGTCAGCCGACGTCCTAGCGCCGCATGCTGTGCCAGCAGTTCATACACTCGCTGCAGCGCCTTGGGATCGGCCAGCGTCGCGGCAGACAGGTTCAGCGCCAGCGACTCACCATGGCTCTGCAAGTGCCGAAGCACCTTCTCCAGCACCAGCAGGTCAAGCCGCGGCATCCAGCCGAAGCGTTCGAGCCAGGGCAGGAAGCGTCCGGCCGCCAATGCCTCGCCCTGCTCGTCGTGCAGACGGGAAATCACCTTGTAGTGCAGAATCCGCTCCGGCGTTTGGCAGTCCACGACCGGCTGGAAGAACAGCTCGAACTGGCCGTTGGTCAGGGCCTGATCCAGACGCGTGTGCCAGGCGTGATGGCTGTCGGCAGCTTGCGCGGCAGCGCCTTGCTCCAGGCAGACCCAGCCCGGCTCTGGCTGGCTCTCGGCACGCGCCAGCGCCTCGTCGGCGAGCTTGAGCAGCGCCTGCGGCGCATCCCCTGGACTGTAGGGCGCAAGGCCGATGCAGGCCACCGGATCGACATCACTGGCGCCGGTCACATGCAGGCTCTGCAGGGTCGCCTCCAGAGCCTGGGCCAGTTGAATGGCCTCCTCGTGCACCATGCCTGGCGCCAGCACGGCGAATTCACCGCCACGACTGCGGGTGATCAGGTCCTTGGTTTCCGGGAAGCTGGCACAGGTGCGCCGCAACTGTTCACCGACGGCTTGCAACAGCTGGTCGGTGCGTTGGCCACCCAGACGCGCGTTGAGGCCGGCCAAGTCCTGCACCCGCAACAACAGTAGGTAACCCGCGCGCGCCTCTTCCAGATTGCTCACTCGAGCATTGAGCTGCATTTCGAAATAGCGGCGGTTGGCAAGGCCGGTGAGGCTGTCCTGGTACGACTCGACCCGCAGCTTTTCGCTGCGCTCGGCCTGTTCGGTGAACAGCGTCTGCAGCTTCTCGACCATCTGGTTCATGGCCTGCACTACCCGACGAAACTCAGGCGTGCGTGGCAATTCCGGCAAGCTGAGGAACTCGCGCCGGGCAATGGCGTGGGACTGCGCCACCAGGTAATCCAGCGGGCGCAGTTGGCGACGCAGCAACAGCGCGCCGAGGATCGCACTCACCACGCCACACAGCAGCAGCAGGCCGAGGCTGCCCAGGGCGCTTTGCCACAGTTTGGCCAGGGCGAACATCGGGTGACTGATCACCTCGACCCGTGCCGCCTGCTGCCAGCCGCGGCTGACGATGGCATCGCCCCCGGCAGGCTCCAGTCCGATCAGGCCGATGAACCAGGCCGGCACACCGTTGCTGTCGGGCTCGGCATGGCGCTCGACCAGCACTGCGTTGGAATCCAGGTCGACGACCTTGATGCTCGAGTAATAGCCGCTGTCGAAGATCGAGCTGACCATCAGCTCGACCATGGCCGGATCGTCGATATTAGGGGTCAATGACAGGGCCAGCGCGGTCGCGGCATCCTGAGCGTGGGAGCGCAACTGGTTGACGTACTGGGTGCGCGAACTTTCCAGGCTGACCATGAAGCTGCCGCTGAAGGCGATCGTCAGGAGCAGGCATATGGCAAGCAGCAATTGTTTGAACAGTGACATCTGTGCTCCTCAATAGACCGGTTCGGCCGGGAACCCTTCGGCCTGCATTTTCTTCAGCACGTCCTGCCAGCGAGACAGGCGCTTGGTGTCGCCGACTTTCTTGTTGCCGGCGGCGCCAGTTATCCACAGGCCTTCGCCGTTGAAGGCATACACCGGCAGCAGGTCGGTGCGCTGGCTGGCCGGCTTGATCGAGTCCATCAAGCTGTCCAGCACCAGCGGCTGAGCCTGGGGACTGGCGTAGTAGGTCAGAACCATGTGCGCGCGGTTCAGCCGCAGCGCCTTGACGTAAGTGATTCGCAGCTTGTCGGCCGGGATGCCCATGCGCCGCAGACTGAAGTATTTGGCGATGGCGTAGTCTTCGCAATCGCCCGCGCCCTTGATCAGCGACTGCACCGGAGTGGCCCAGTAGTCGACCTCATGCCACAGGTCGATGTCCTCCACGTAGCGCATCTGTTTGTTGAAGAACAGGTTCACCACCTGCAGCTTGTCCAGCTCGCTGCCCTGATTCTGGGTCGCCATCAAACGCTGCCAGGCATCGATGCGCCCCTGTCCGGCGCCGAGCGGCCCGTACAACTGCTCCGCGCGGCGGCTGATCTGGGCGAAATCCCAATCGGCGTGCAAGCCGCCCAGCAGCAGGCAGCCTACCAGCACGGCGAGGCCGAGGCGATGCACGAGCTGCTTGAGCACTTCAGGTATCGCCACTGCGAACACCTTTCCAGAACAGACGAAAGCCGCGATGGTGCGGCTTACCCGTGTAAAAGACAATGGCACCTTACAATCACGGCGCTGGACGCCAATGCCCCGGCATTTGCCAACTGCCGATCAGGAACGGGCCGACTTCCCTTGCCTGGCGACTTCATTCACGATAGCTGCACTCCAGCGCCGTAGCAGCCCATCGCCTCGGTTTGACAAGTGACCACCCTGATCACTAGGGTTATTGGATCCAATCATCGCTATTCATCAAGGCAGACTCCGCGTGGCCGAGAAAATCCGACTCCTAAGCTCCGTGCTGGGTAACGAGCAAGTACCCGCTCATCTTGCCCGTAGCGTTATCGAAGAGCGCCTGCGCAGTGCCATCCTCGATGGTCGCCTGCCGCCGGGCACCGCGTTGCGTCAGGAAGAATTGGCAGGTCTGTTCGGGGTCAGCCGCATGCCGGTGCGCGAAGCGCTGCGCCAGTTGGAGGCGCAATCGCTGCTGAAGGTGGTGATGCACAAGGGCGCGGTGGTCGCTCCGCTGATCGGTGAAGACGCCGTCGATACCTACAACTTGCGCGTGCTCCTGGAAACCGAGGCGCTGCGTCAGTCCATCCCCAACCTGGACGCTGCCGATATCGCGCTTGCCCGCGGCTACATCGCTCAGTTGGAAGAAGAAACCCGGCACGCCGAAATCGGCCGCCTCAACCGCCTGTTCCACATGACGCTGTACAGCAAGGCCTCCAATCAAAAGCTGCTGCGTCTCATCGAGATCGAACTCAACGAGGAAGAGCGCTTCCTGCGTTTTCACCTCTCGGCCATGGGCCTGGGCAAGCTCACTCAGGATGACCACATCGCCCTGGTGGATGCGGCCAATGACAAGCTGGTGGAACAGGCCATCGAAGTGCTGGAAAAACACCTGAACACCGCAGCGCAGACCATCAGACGCTACTTGAGCTCACAAGCCGCCAAGTGAATTCTCAGCCGCGACGGCCGCAAGCCCTAACGGTCATCACGCCCGGCACACCTCGGGATGAAGGACAGACAGTGCACGTCCAGAACCTACCAGCCCCCGAAGACAGCGGGTCATCCGCGCAAGTCCGCCTCATCTGCCTGGCCTGCAGCCCGCAGCACCTGGAACGCTATCGAGCCTGGGCCTATGCCCTGAGCGACCCCATCGAGCTGATCGCGGTGGATGTACAGCGTTACGCCGACTGCGCGCCAAGCGACTTCCAGCAGGGCCCTTCGCCCCTAGCCCGTACCCTGGCCGACCACCTGCACCCTTACCTCAGCCAACCGCATGCCATTTTTGGTCAGCGTCTGGGCGCGCACCTGGCCTTCGAGCTCACTCAACTGGCAGAGCGTGAGTACCCTGGGCAGACTCGTCATTTGTTTGTTTCGAGCTGTGACAGCCCGAGGGCAACCGAACCTCGGGCAAGCATCAGCGCCATCCAAGTGCCGATGACGGTTCTCTATCCCGCCGGCTCACTCTCTCAAATGCTCGGCTGGCACGCTTTCGTCCGGCGGGAGCTGGAGCTCATCGAGTTACCGGACGCTTCGGCAGACCCTTCCCATGTGGATCAACGGCTCGTGCGAATCTTCGACACGCACCTCGGCTTATTGAGCTTCTGAACCCTGACACACGGCGTAATTGCCTCGCGTTGGCAGGATTTCCCCCAGTGTGCTGCCAAAGGCCGTGGCAGCGCGCGCCGTTTACCCCCACTCTAGTTGCGCCGTGACTGCTGATCGCCCTGTTCGGGGCCCGGTCGCAGGCCTTCCATACACCCGCAGAAGGAGTCTGATATCGGGGCAAGGGCCGCATGGCGATCAGCCGCCCCCGTAAAGCGAAACACGCCCGCAACGACCTTTACCAGTGCTCCGAGTGAGGCATTCACTCAACTTTAATTTTCTGATCTTAGTTATCGGAAGGGGCACTGCTTAATTAAATAAAACTCTCAAAAAGTTTTATATGGGCTCCCATTTTTCAACATCCCCACTCCCAAAAATTATTTCAAAAAAACATTTGCCGACAACTTTGAAGTTGTTCTAACTTTTCATCGCCGCCCCATGGAACTTGCCTGGCCTGCTGCAGGCCGCATGCTTCATGGTCCGCCGGCTATACCGAGACTGCTCAGCCATCGAACTTAGATCGAGGCACTCGTTCGCTCAGACTTTGTAATGGCTGTAACGGCACGGTAACTAAGCGCCTAATTTCCACGAGGAATAATTGTGATGAGCCCATTGAACAGCACCCTGTCCAACCATAAGAGCGCCCTCGCCCGGCACCCATTGTTTTCCGAGATCGATTCGCTCGAAACATTGCGACGGTTCATGGAAACCCATGTTTTCGCCGTGTGGGATTTCATGTCGCTGACCAAACGTCTGCAACAGGAACTGACCTGTGTCCGCCTGCCCTGGCTGCCGCCGTCGGATCCCGCCGCGGCACGGCTGATCAACGAGATCGTGCTCGGTGAAGAGTCCGATGACCGCCTGCAACATGGCCACTACAGTCATTTCGAACTGTACCTCGACGCCATGCGCGAGGTCGGGGCCAGTACGCAGGCCATCGAACACTTCGTCAGCTTGCAGCAGCAAGGCGTGGACTACCTCACCGCGCTGCAACGTTCAGGCGCCAGCGAGGCGGCCAGGCGCTTCGTCAGCGATACCCTCGACGTGGCCCTGCACGCTCCAGCGCACCGCGTGGCCGCCGCGTTCCTGCATGGCCGCGAGAGCGTCATTCCCGCGATGTTCCAGCAGATCCTCGATGAATGGGGCATTGGTCAGGCCCAAGCGCCGACGTTCCGCTACTACCTGCAACGGCATATCGAGGTGGACTCCGAGGACCATGGTCCCGCGGCTGAGCAACTGCTGGCGCGCCTGGTCGATGGCGACCCACAGCGTCAGGAAGAGGTCTACGAGGCCGCCATCACTGCCGTGCAGAGTCGTACCGCGCTGTGGGACCGTCTGCGCGCTTCGTTGCAGGTGCCGGCCGGGGAGGTGCTGCCATGAATGCGCTGGACTACCGTTCTTTCGCCGAGGCCTGGGAAGAGCGCGCCACCATCCGCACGCGGCCGCGTCGCCGGGTCGAGGACGACCAGCGGTTGATCTATCCCCTCAGTCGCCAACCGCTGGTGCTCAGTGCCACCTTCCAGCAAGGCTGCCCGCAGTTGCGCGACTTCGTGCTGGTGCAGAGCCTCTACAAGTTCATCAACGATGTGGTGATCTTCGAGACCGAGATCGTCGACCGCACCGCCCGGCGCATCGCCAAGGATCACTTTGCCGTGCGCTTCCCGTTCGCCTGCCGCTATGACGCGATGACCGTGGTGGTCGATGAGGACTATCACGCGCTGGTGGCCATGGACTTTCTGCAGCAGACCATCGCCCTCACCGGCATCGAGCCCATCGTCCTGCCTGGCGAGATCGAACTCAGCCGCGCCATACCTGCAGCGCTGGCCCAGGTACCGGCGTCCTTGCGCGATGCCTTGGAGCTGATCTGCGTCGGCATCGCCGAGAACACCCTCACCGATGACGTCGCAGCGTTTGCCCGCGACGACACGGTCAAGCCCTCGGTGAAAGGGTTGATGGCCGATCACCTGCTCGACGAAGGGCGTCATTCCAGCTTCTGGGCACGTCTGACCCGGATTTACTGGCAGGCCGCGCCTGAACACGAGCGCGAAGCCATCGCCCGCGTGCTGCCGGTGTTCCTCGGCCAGTACCTGACCAACGAGATCCAGCAGACCTTCGACTTCAGCCTGATCCAGGCCTTGCCCATCAGCGAAGACCTGCGTCAGGCGCTGCGCGAGGAAGTGCTCGGCCTGGCCTATCCGATCAATCACCAGCATCCGCTGCTGGGCAACATCCTGCGCTTTTTCCGCGCCAGCTCGATGCTCGAGTCGCCGTGTGTGCAGGACGCCCTGCGTGATTACCTGCCCTGAGGAGCTGCGCATGCGACGTCTCAACATCATTCTGGTCGGCATCAGCCCGGCGCTGCACGCACTGGCGCAGATGCTCGACGATCATGGCCATGCCTGCGTGCTGGCCGAAAGCCCGGCGGCGCTACGTCAGGCGCTGAACGCAACGCACTCGCTGGCATTGGACGATGGCAGCCTGGCGCTGTCCTCCAGCGACTGGCAGGGCCTTGCCGATGCCCCTCTGCTCAGGCTGCGCCTGGGCACCCATCACGCGACTACGCTGCCCGCACTCGAGCTGCTGTGCTGGTATGGCAGCGCCACGGCCCAGCGTCTGATCGCACGGGTGGCGCTGGCGGCACCCGTTTCAGGCAATGGCCAGCAAGTGCGCGAAGAGGCTCTGCAGGTCATTGCCGAGCAGGTCACCCTGCTGAGCACCCGACTGGCCCGCGATGCCTGTGCGCTTCGCGAGATGCCCACAGCGCTGGCTGGGCTGCATGAGCGCGAGCATGGACTGCAGTGGCTGGAGTCGCTGGCTTTCCATCACCCCTTCAACCGCACACAGCGCGCAGCCCTGCTGGAGCAGGCTGAAGGCGACTTGATGCAGTACCTGGAGCAAGGCCTGCGCCAAGCGCCGCAGAGACCCGCTCTCAATAGCAATGGCGAACGTATTGGCTATCGCGAACTGCACGGGCTAGCCGTCGCGCTGCAGCAGGCGCTGTTGCCGCTACTACCCGAACACGCTGACCAGCCGGCGGTAGTGGGTGTGTGCATGGCCAAGTCACCCGCCCTCTATGCAAGCCTGCTGGCCGTGATGGGTTGCGGCGCTATCTACCTGCCACTGGACCCTGCAACCCCCGCTGATCGTCGCCGACGCATTCTCGAGGACGCCGGCGCGCAGGTGCTGCTGCACGATGGCACGGTGCAGACAGCCCTACCTTCGCTGGATGTAAGCCGATTGTCGTCGACCCAGTGGGCGGACGTGCCTTCGCTGCAGCAACGTCCAGGTGAGCCAGACCGCGCGTGCGTGGCGATCTACACCTCCGGCACCACCGGGCAGCCCAAGGGCGTGCTGCTCAGCCAGCGCAACCTCTTGCACTTCATCGCCTGGTATCGCGAGCATGTCGAACTGGATGCCGACAGTCGTGTATTGCAGTTCTCCACCATCGGCTTCGACGCCTCGCTGCTGGATATCCTGCCCACCTTCGCCAGCGGCGCGGAGTTGGTGATTCCGGACGAGGAGCACCGCCGTGATCCACAGCGGCTGGTCACACTTATCCACAGCCAAGCGGTCAGCCATGCATTTCTGCCACCCGCGTTGTTGAGCATCCTGCCCAGTGACGCGCCTCTGGGTCTGCGGCACCTGGTGACGGGAGGCGATGTCTGCGAGCCGGAGGTGATCGCGCGCTACAGCCAGCAGTGCCAGATGCACAACATCTACGGACCGACCGAAACTACTGTGCTAGCGACCACCCGGGTGTTCGCTGTCGGTACGAGCAACCGAAACCTCGGCAAGCCGATCGCCAACACTCAGGTGCTGATCCTCGATCCGCATCTTCAACCGGTCGTCGAGCAGACGCCGGGCGAACTCTACCTTTGCGGGCCCGGGGTCGGTCTGGGATATCTGAATAATCTGACACTCACCCAAGAACGGTTCGTCACCCTCGACCTGCCAGACGGCCGTGCTTTGCGCGCCTATCGCACGGGGGATATCGGCAAATGGACAGACCACGGTATCGAGCTGTGTGGGCGACTCGATAACCAAGTGAAGATCCGCGGCTTTCGCGTCGAGCCGGAGGAGATCGAACACTGTCTGCGTGCAAGCGGACTGTACAAGCAACTGGTGGTAGTGATCGACGAGCAGCGGCGGGTGCTGGCGTTCATGGCGCAGCCCGCTGCCCAGGACGCCCTGACAGCGCTGCGCCAACACGCCGAAGCGCATCTGCCGGATTACATGCGCCCAGTGTTCTATCAGATGTTGGAGCGGATGCCGTTTACGGCCAACGGCAAGGTCGACCGCCAGGCCTTACGGGCGCGACCGCTGGCGTTGCCTCCCAGCGCACGGGTCGGCCCCAGTACCGCCACCGAGCAGCGCCTGTTGGTGCTGTGGAGCAAACTGCTGGAGCTGGCAGAGGCGGACATTTCCGTGGACGACAGCTTCTTCAACCTCGGCGGCCATTCCATTCTGCTCTCCAGGCTATTGCTGGAGGTGCGTCAGCTGTTTGGCTGCGGGGTTGCCATCAACCGCTTCATCGAGCAGCCGACGCTGCAACGGCTGGCGGCGCTGCTCGACGGTGAAGAGGGGGGGATCGACGGGGGCTTGGACCGTCTGGAACAGGACGCCAATCGGCCGCTGGATCTGCACGTGCTGCCCTTGGAGGCCATGGGCGATGTGCACAAAGTCATCGTCACCGGCGCCAACAGTTTCCTCGGCGTCCACTTGGTCGAGGCGCTGCTCGACTGGGGAGCTACGGAGGTGGCGTGCCTGGTGCGCAGCAGCGCTGAGCAGACGGCCAACGAACGCTTTGCCCAAGCCATGCGCGATAACCAGCTGGACTTCGACCTGACACGGGTGCGGGTGCTTGCCGCGGATCTGCGCCACCCGCGATTGGGGCTTGGCGAGGCGGATTACGATGACCTCGATCTGAACTTCGGTGCCTTGCTGCACAACGCAGCGCAGGTCAATCACGTGCTGGATTACCAAGCACTGGCTGTGGATAACATCGAGCCGCTGTTCGAATGCCTGCGGCTGTGCGAAGGACGGCGCAAGAAGATCTTCAACTTCGTCTCGACACTGTCAGCCTGCAGCGCGGTGAGCGGTGATGGGCGTGTACTGGAACAAGACCCGGCTGTCACGCCGCCCATCTACCTGCGCAATGGTTACAACCTGAGCAAATGGGTTGGCGAGCGCATTCTGCATCGTGCTCGTGAGGCGGGCGTACGGGTGAATCTGTTCCGGCCTGGCAACATCACTTTCGACAGTCGTAATGGCGTCTGTCAGCCACACCGTAATCGCTTGATGCTGATGCTCAAGGGCTCACTGCAACTGGGTCAGGCCCCCCACCTGGAGATCGATTTCGACCTCATGCCGGTGGACTTCCTCAGCCGCTTCATCGCCTTTCACAGCAGCCGGTACCAGCCTGGGCACTGTGTCTTCAATCTGCACAACCCCGAGCCCCTGCGTTGGCAGGACTACCTGGCTGCGTTTCGGGAACAGGGCCACGCCTTCGATGTGGTCGATGTCGCGCAATGGCAGCGTCAGTTGGGACGGGTCGATCGCGACAACGCGCTGTTCGACGTGCTGGGCTTCTACCTCGAAGGGTTCGAGGAGGACATCGGCGATATCGCCGGGATCGAGCATGGCAATGCCCGAGAGGGCGTGCGACGCATGGGCGCGTGCTATCCGGTCAAGGACACAGCGCTATTGCAACGCGGTTGCCGCTACCTCAGCGACATCGGTTTTCTCTGACTCTTCGCTTTATCACAACAGGAGCAATACGACATGCAAGCACTCAAGCCCGATACCCTGATTCGCAATCCACAAGGTTGTCTGGTGGTCTCCAGCGTGGACATCACCGCACCGGCCTCCGCTGTGTGGCGCATGGTGGGCAACTTCGCCGGCTTTCCAGTGTTCATCCCGGCCCTCTCGCATATCGAGATGACCGGCAACGGGGTGCGCTCGGTACGCAAGAAGCTGTTCAAGGACGGTCATGTGGTGATCGAGCAGTTGAACTCGCGGGATGACGAAGCGATGCACATGACGTGGAGCCTGATCTATACCAGCCTGAATATCGGCAATTTGTGGGCAGCCATGCAGGTCGAGCACATTGACGCCCAATCCAGCCGAGCGACTTGGACTATCCAGGCAGAACCTTGGGAAGGAGGACCGCAGGCGCTACCGGAATTCCAGGCTTTCTTGCAGGGCTTTGCCGATCAAGCGATGGGCAACGTACGTAATCTGCTGACCTGACCTGACAGATCCCCCAGAAAGACAAAACCCCTACCTGCTTGCGCAGATAGGGGTTTTGCGAAATGAATCTTGACGATGACCTACTCTCACATGGGGAAACCCCACACTACCATCGGCGATGCATCGTTTCACTGCTGAGTTCGGGATGGGATCAGGTGGTTCCAATGCTCTATGGTCGTCAAGAAATTCTGTGTGCAGGCCCGTCCCAAGGACGTGTCTGCGAATCTCTGTAGTCTCTACTTAAAGACAAAACCCCTACCTGCTCGCGCAGATAGGGGTTTTGCGAAATGAATCTTGACGATGACCTACTCTCACATGGGGAAACCCCACACTACCATCGGCGATGCATCGTTTCACTGCTGAGTTCGGGATGGGATCAGGTGGTTCCAATG
>NZ_JAUQOQ010000036.1:0-16222 GCF_030580795.1 Pseudomonas boreofloridensis
CGCCCGGGTGGGGCGGGCGGTTTGGGCGCGAAGGGCGCCCCAACCCCCCGCTGGTTGGGGCAAGGCCGGGGGGCGGGGGGGGGGGGGGGGGGCGGCGCGGGGGCCCCCCCCCCCCCCCCCCCCCCTCGGCGGGTGTCTCGGCGTCGCTGTATTCCACCTTCAAGGACGACAAACGGATCATCCCTGCCCGCGACGAACTGTCATCGTTCGTGGCCAGCGGTGGTGCGATCCGTGGGGTCTATGTCGACGCCGCGCTGCAGCGGGCGCGGCAAAGTCATCCCGGCCTGCAGGTCAGCGACGAAGAGCTGGCCCAGGCGCTGCTGTCGCAGGATGACCTGCTGGCAGAACAGTAACCCGCCTATCCAGGAGCGGGCTCGCCCGCTCCTGCACAGCAGCGTCAGACCGCAGATGCACTCGACCTGCCGCCCCATTCGCCACTCTGCTATCGATCCATTCAGCCAATCTATCAATCAGCTTGATAGTGACCTTCGAGTCATTCGATTCGTTACCGTCGCCTGACGCTCGCAGAATCCGCCCACTATTCCTACATTGGCGGAGTTCTCCATGGAACCTTCATTCAAGGCCCTGCGCCTTCCCCTCGCTGCCCTGGCAGTGGCGGTGATCAGCGCCTGCGGCAAGACCCCTGACGCCACGCAAGCACCCGCCGCGCCCACCGTCAGCGTGGCCAAGGTGATCGAGCAGCCGATCAACGAATGGGACGAATTTACGGGCCGCCTGGAAGCGCCGGAAACCGTCGAGGTGCGCCCGCGCGTATCCGGACAGATCGACCGCGTGGCCTTCACCGAAGGCGCCCAGGTCAACAAGGGCGACCTGCTGTTCCAGATCGACCCACGCCCCTTCCAGGCCGAAGTCCGCCGCCTCGAAGCACAACTGCAACAAGCCAAGGCCAGTGCCACCCGCAGCGCCAACGAAGCCCGTCGCGGCGAGCGCCTGCGTGACAGCAACGCCATCTCCGCCGAACTGGCCGAGTCGCGCAGCAGCGCCGCCGCCGAAGCGCGTGCCGGGGTCGAAGCCATTCAGGCGCAGTTGGACCTGGCCCGCCTGAACCTGAGTTTCACCCGCGTCACCTCGCCGATCAGTGGTCGCGTCAGCCGCGCCGAGTTCACCGCCGGCAACATCGTCACTGCCGACGTCACGCCGCTGACCAGCGTGGTCTCCACCGACAAGGTCTACGCCTATTTCGACGCCGACGAACGCGTCTACCTCAAGTACACCCAGCTCGCTCGCCAGGGCCAGCGCGGCCAGAGCACCCCGGTGTACCTGGGCCTGACCAACGAAGCCGGCAACCCACACCTGGGCCAGATGAACTTCGTCGACAACCAGGTCAACCCACGCACCGGCACCATCCGTGGCCGCGCCGTGTTCGACAACCGCGGCGGCCAGTTCACCCCCGGCCTGTACGCCCGCTTGAAGCTGGTCGGCAGCGCCCAGTACGACGCCATGCTGATCAACGACGAAGCCGTCGGCACCGACCTGGGCAAGAAATTCGTGCTGGTCATGGACCAAGACAACAAGGCCACCTACCGCGCGGTGGAATTGGGGCCCAAGCTCGAAGGCCTGCGCATCGTGCGCAGCGGCCTGAACAAGGACGAGCGCATCGTCGTCAAGGGCCTGCAGCGCGTGCGTCCCGGCTCGCCGGTCACACCCCAGGAAACGCCGATGGCCAGCGACGACACCCTGGCCACCCTCGCCCGCCAGCGTGAGGCGCTGCAAGCCAGCAACCCCGCACCGGCCGTGGCCGGCTCGACCGTGAAAGTCGCCAGTGCCCCAGCACCGCGCGGTTAAGGGACGACACCCATGAACTTCTCGAAATTCTTCATCACCCGGCCGATCTTCGCCGCCGTGCTGTCGCTGGTCCTGCTGATCGCCGGTGCGATCTCGCTGTTCCAACTGCCGATCAGCGAATACCCCGAAGTGGTGCCACCCACGGTGGTGGTGCGCGCCAACTTCCCCGGTGCCAACCCCAAGGTCATCGGCGAAACCGTCGCCGCGCCGCTTGAACAGGCGATCACCGGGGTCGAGAACATGCTGTACATGTCCTCGCAATCCACCGCCGACGGCAAGCTCACGCTGACCATCACCTTCGCCCTGGGCACCGACCTGGACAACGCCCAGGTACAGGTACAGAACCGCGTGACCCGCACCCAGCCCAAGCTGCCGGAGGAAGTCACACGCATCGGCATCACCGTCGACAAGGCCTCGCCCGACCTGACCATGGTCGTGCACCTGACCTCGCCGGACCAGCGCTACGACATGCTCTACCTGTCCAACTACGCCATCCTCAACATCAAGGACGAGTTGGCGCGCCTGGGCGGCGTGGGCGACGTGCAACTGTTCGGCATGGGCGATTACTCGCTGCGCGTGTGGCTCGACCCGAACAAGACCGCCTCGCGCAACCTCACCGCCAGCGACGTGGTCGCGGCGATCCGCGAGCAGAACCGCCAGGTCGCCGCCGGCCAGCTCGGCGCGCCGCCCGCGCCCGGCTCCACCAGCTTCCAACTGTCGATCAACACCCAGGGCCGCCTGGTCAGCGAGGAGGAGTTCGAGAACATCATCATCCGCGCCGGTGCCGACGGCGAGATCACCCGTCTGAAAGACATCGCTCGGGTCGAGCTGGGCTCCAGCCAATACGCCCTGCGCTCGCTGCTGAACAACCAGCCGGCGGTGGCCATCCCGATCTTCCAACGCCCTGGCTCCAACGCCATCGAGATCTCCGACGAAGTGCGGGCCAAGATGGCCGAGCTGAAGAAGGACTTCCCCGAGGGCATGGACTACAGCATCGTCTACGACCCCACTGTGTTCGTCCGTGGCTCCATCGAAGCGGTGGTACACACCCTGTTCGAAGCCCTGGTGCTGGTGGTGCTGGTGGTGATCCTGTTCCTGCAGACCTGGCGCGCCTCGATCATTCCGCTGATGGCGGTGCCGGTATCGCTGATCGGCACCTTTGCAGTGATGCACCTGTTCGGCTTTTCGCTCAACGCCCTGTCGCTGTTCGGCCTGGTGCTGGCCATCGGCATCGTGGTGGACGACGCCATCGTCGTGGTGGAAAACGTCGAGCGCAACATCGCCCTGGGCCTCAAGCCCCTGGAGGCCACGCAGAAAGCCATGAGCGAGGTCACCGGGCCGATCATCGCCACCGCCCTGGTGCTGTGCGCGGTATTCGTACCGGCCGCATTCATCTCCGGCCTCACCGGTCAGTTCTACAAGCAGTTCGCCCTGACCATTGCTATCTCCACGGTGATCTCAGCGTTCAACTCGCTGACCCTGTCGCCGGCCCTGGCGGCCGTGCTGCTCAAAGAGCACCACGCACCGAAGGACCGTTTCTCGCGGGTGCTCGACCGGCTGCTGGGCAGTTGGCTGTTCGCCCCCTTCAACCGCTTCTTCGACCGCGCCAGCCATCGCTACGTGGGCGGCGTGCGCCGGGTCATCCGCTCCAGCGGCATTGCCCTGTTCGTCTACGCCGGCCTGATCGGCCTGACCTACCTGGGCTTCTCCTCGACGCCGACCGGCTTCGTCCCGGCGCAGGACAAGCAGTACCTGGTGGCCTTCGCGCAACTGCCCGACGCGGCCAGCCTCGACCGCACCGAGGCGGTGATCAAGCGCATGAGCGAGATCGCCCTCAAGCAACCCGGTGTAGCCGACTCGGTGGCCTTCCCGGGCCTGTCGATCAACGGTTTCACCAACAGCCCCAACAGCGGCATCGTGTTCACCCCGCTCAAGCCGTTCGACGAGCGTCGCGACCCCAGCCAGTCGGCCGGTGCCATCGCTGCGGCGCTGAACGCGCAGTTCGCCGACATCCAGGACGCCTACATCGCAATCTTCCCACCGCCGCCGGTTCAGGGCCTGGGCACCATCGGCGGCTTCCGCCTGCAGATCGAGGACCGCGGCAACCTGGGCTACGAGGCACTGTACAAGGAAACCCAGAACATCATCGCCAAAAGCCGCGAGGTGCCTGAACTGGCCGGGCTGTTCACCAGCTACCAGGTCAACGTGCCGCAGGTCGATGCCGCCATCGACCGGGAAAAGGCCAAGACCCACGGGGTGGCGATCAACGACATCTTCGACACCCTGCAGGTCTACCTGGGCTCGTTGTACACCAACGACTTCAACCGCTTCGGTCGCACCTACCAGGTCAACGTCCAGGCCGAACAACAGTTCCGCCTCGACGCCGAGCAGATCGGCCAGTTGAAGGTGCGCAACAACCTGGGCGAGATGATTCCGCTGGCCACCTTCCTCAAGGTCAGCGACACCTCCGGGCCTGATCGGGTCATGCACTACAACGGCTTCATCACCGCCGAGATCAACGGCGCGGCAGCCCCCGGCTACAGCTCGGGTCAGGCCGAAGCGGCGATCGAGAAGCTGCTCAAGCAGGAATTGCCCAATGGCATGACCTACGAATGGACCGACCTGACCTACCAGCAGATCCTGGCCGGCAACACCGCGTTGTTCGTCTTCCCGCTGTGCGTGCTGCTGGCGTTCCTGGTACTGGCCGCGCAGTACGAAAGCTGGAGCCTGCCGCTGGCGGTGATCCTGATCGTGCCGATGACCCTGCTGTCGGCCATCACTGGGGTGATCATCTCCGGCGGTGACAACAACATCTTCACCCAGATCGGCTTGATCGTGCTGGTGGGCCTGGCGTGCAAGAACGCCATCCTCATCGTCGAGTTCGCCAAGGACAAACAAGCCGAGGGCCTCGACCCACTGGCCGCGGTCCTGGAAGCCTGCCGCCTGCGTCTGCGGCCGATCCTGATGACCTCCATCGCCTTCATCATGGGCGTGGTGCCGCTGGTGTTCTCCTCCGGTGCCGGCGCCGAGATGCGCCATGCCATGGGCGTGGCAGTGTTCTCCGGGATGATCGGGGTGACCGTGTTCGGCCTGTTCCTGACGCCGGTGTTCTTCAACCTGATCCGCCGCCGGGTCGCCCGCCGTCAGGCTGGCACCGCCGAGCCTGCGCACACCCTGGAGAATCCTGCATGAGCCTGCTCAAACCCCTGACCCCGAGCCTGCTGGCGCTGGCCCTGGCGGCCTGTGCGGTGGGCCCGGACTACCACGCGCCGGACACCGCCCCGGCGCGGCTGGACAGCGCCGCAGCGGCGCAGACCCTGGACCGCAGCCGCTTCGAAAGCCGTTGGTGGAAACAGTTCGACGACCCGACCCTGGACCAGTTGGTGCAGGCGTCGCTGCAGGGTAACCGCGACCTGCGCGTGGCCTTCGCCCGACTCAAGGCCGCGCGGGCGATCCGCGAGGACGCCGACAACGACGACCTGCCGGTAGTCACCAGCCGCGCCAGCAGCGAGATCGGCAAGGGCCAGGTGCCGGGTCAGACCGATCGCCGGGTCAACCAAGAGCGCTACGACCTGGGCCTGGACATGGCCTGGGAGCTCGACCTGTTCGGCCGCATCCAGCGGCGCATCGAGGCCAGCGCGGCCCGCGAAGACGCAGCCCTTGCCGATCTGCAGCAGTTGCAGGTCAGCCTGATCGCCGAGCTGGTCGACGCCTATGGTCAACTGCGTGGCGCCCAGTTGCGCGAAACCATCGCCCTGGCCAACCTGCAGACCCAGCAGGATTCGCGGCGCATCACCGTGACCCTGCGCGACACCGGCGTGGGTAACGAACTGGATGTGGTGCGCGCCGACGCGCGGCTGGCGGCGGTGGAGGCCAGCGTGCCGCAACTGCAAGCCGAACAGGTGCGCGCCCGCAACCGCATCGCCACCCTGCTGGGTCAGCGCCCGGACGCCCTGAGCGTGGACCTCTCGCCCAGGCAACTGCCGGCCATCGCCAAGGCCCTGCCGGTGGGTGATCCGGGCGAGCTGCTGCGCCGCCGTCCGGACATTCGCCGCGCCGAGCGCCAGCTCGCCGCCGCCACGGCCGATGTGGGCGTGGCCACCGCCGACCTGTTCCCCCGGGTCAGCCTCAGCGGCTTCCTGGGTTTCACCGCCGGACGCGGTTCGCAGATCGGCGCTTCGGCGGCCAACGCCTGGGCACTGGGCCCGAGCATCACTTGGGCGGCCTTCGACCTGGGCAGCGTGCGTGCGCGACTGCGCGGCGCCAAGGCCGACGCCGAGGGTGCCCTGGCCAGCTATGAGCAGCAGGTGTTGCTGGCCCTGGAAGAATCGTCGAACGCCTTCAGCGACTACGGCAAGCGCCAGCAGCGCCTGCTGTCGCTGATGCGCCAGAGCGACGCCAGCCGCAAGGCGGCGGAGCTGGCCTCGATCCGCTATCGCGAAGGCACCGCCGATTACCTGGTGCTGCTCGATGCCGAACGGGAAAAACTGGCGGCCGAAGACGCCCAGGCCCAGGGCGAAGTGGAGCTGTACCGCGGCATCGTCTCGATCTACAAGGCCCTGGGGGGCGGCTGGCAGCCGGAGACCGTCGCCAGCGTGAAGTAACGTTCCCGGCAGCGCCTGCAACGACTCCTTTGGTGGATCTCCACCAGCCCTTAGCCCCGCCGGCCTCGGTCAGCGGGGCTCTTTTTATCCAGCCACTCCAGCACGGCCATTTGTTAAGGCACCTACTGAATCGTTGTACTAGGATAGCGACCTAAGCCAATCGGAATGATAGCTATGTGCTATTATCCGACAGCGACACCAGGACGATTCACCCACCCATGGATGCCACGATGAATTCGCACCTGTTCTTCCCGCAAGTCGGCAAAGTCATTGCCAGCACCGGCAGCCGCCAGTTTCCGCGCCTGCTGCATGACCTGATCCAAACCCACCTGAGCGTCGACGCCACGCACATCCGCCAGGTGCGCCCGGCCTCCAGCGCCAACGGCCACAGCACCACCCTGCTCAGCGAAACCGTGTTCAGCGGCGCCGAACAGGACGGGCTGGAACTGATCGCCCCCGCGCGTCTGCACCTGGTGCGGCGTACCCCCGACTATCACTACGAACTGCACGTGCTGCGCGCCGACGACGCGGCGTTCTCGGCCTGCGAGCGCGACCGCCTGCTGGACATCTCGCCGTTGCTGCTGCCCATGCTGCACAAGCACCTGGAAGCGTTGCAGCCCAACCTTGCCGAGCGCAACAGCGCCGACAACCTGCAACGGCGCTTCCAGGAACGCCTCGACCAGGCCGGCCTGAGCCTGTCCAACCGCGAATTGCAGGTGTGCCTGGGCCTGCTGGCAGGACGCACCGCGCCGCAGCAGGCCGAGCACCTGCAGCTCAAGGTCAACACCGTGGAAAGCTACCTGCGCCGCGCCGCGATCAAGCTGGGCATCGGCGGGCGTCACTCGCTGATGAAGTGGATGTACGCGGCCGACCCCCAAGGCCCGGCCGCGAACTGACGCCGACGCTCGACTCAATCCCGCGCCAGCGCCTCGATGGGGTCCAGGCGCGCCGCGTTGCGTGCCGGCACGAAGCCGAACAGCACGCCGATCAAGGTGGAGCAGGCGAACGCCGTGGCGATCGATGCCGGTGAGAAGACCATCTGCCACTGCTGGACGAACAGCGTGAACAGGTAGCCGATCCCATACGACAGGCCGATGCCCACCAGCCCGCCAAAAAGACACACCATCACCGCCTCTACCAAAAATTGCTGGCGGATATCCGACTGCCGCGCCCCCACCGCCATGCGGATGCCGATCTCACGGGTGCGCTCGGTGACCGACACCAGCATGATGTTCATCACCCCGATGCCACCGACCACCAGCGAAATCACTGCGATCAGCGACAACAGCAAGGTCAGCGAGCGGCTGGTCTTCTGCACCGTCTGCATGATGCTGTCCAGGTTGTTGGTGAAGAAATCCTTGCTGCCATGGCGCTGCAGCATCAGCGCGTTGACCTCCTGATCCACCCGCTGGCTGGGAATGCCGTCCTTGATCCGCACGCTGATGCTGTCCAGGTGACGCTGGCCGAGCACCCGCCCGGCGGCGGTCTCGTAGGGCACCCAGACGTTCAGCGCATTGCCGGCGGCGAACAGGTTCTTGGTGTCCTTGGTCACCCCGATCACCGTGCACGGCAGGTTGCCGATCAGAATCACTTGACCGAGCGGATCGACGCCTGCGCCGAACAGCCGCTGGCGCGTGTTGTGGTCGATCACCACGACCTGGGCCTGGCGCCGGGCATCGCTCTCGCTGAAGGCGATGCCGGCCGCCAGCTCGATGTTGCGCACCTGGAAATAGCGCTCGCTGACGCCGTTGAGCTGCACGTCCAGGTCGATGTTGCGGTAGCGCACCAGCAGGCTGCGGCCGATCACCGGGGTGGCGCTGTCGACGTAGTACAGCTGGTTCAGCGCCTGCACGTCGCCGAGCACCAAGGTCTCGATGCTTTTGGCTCGACTGTCCCCGAAGTTGCTCCCCGAATAGATGTCGATGGTGTTGCTGCCGATCGCCTGGATGTCCTTGAGCACGTAGCCCTTGGCGCCTTCGCCGATGGCCGAGATCGACACCACCGACGTGATGCCGATGACGATGCCAAGCATGGTCAGCAAGGTGCGCATGCGGTGCGAGACCAAGGCGATCCAGGCCATGTTGAAGGCCTCGCGGAACAGGCCCAGGTTGGCCACCAGACGCCACGTCGGACGAGGCTGGCGCTGGGGCTCGGCCGCCACCGCAGCGGGCGCCGCCTGCGCCGGGTTGCGCCGGTCGCTGACGATCTGCCCATCGCTCACTTCGATGATCCGCTGGGCATGGGCCGCGACCTTCGGATCATGGGTCACCAGGATCACCGTGTGCCCGGCACCGTGCAGTTCCAGCAGGATCGCCATCACTTCCTTGCCGCTGGCGGTGTCCAGCGCCCCGGTCGGCTCGTCGGCGAGGATCACCTCGCCACCGTTCATCAAGGCGCGACAGATACTCACCCGCTGCTGCTGGCCGCCCGACAGTTGGCTGGGGCGATGACTCAAGTGCCCGCCCAGGCCCAAGCGCCGCAGCAGCTCTTCGGCGCGCTGGTGACGCTGCGCCGAAGGCGTGCCGGCGTACACCGCGGGAATCTCGACGTTGCGCAGCGCGTCCAGGTGCGGCAGCAGGTGGTAACGCTGGAAAATGAAGCCGAAATGGTCCCGGCGCAACGCGGCCAGGGCCTCGTCATCCATGTCGCGGGTTTCCTGACCATCGACCTGGTAGGAACCGGCGCTGGCGTGGTCGAGGCACCCCAGGATGTTCATCAGCGTCGACTTGCCCGAACCGGAGGCGCCGATGATCGCCACCAGCTCGCCGGCGTGAATGTCCAGGTCGATGTGGCGCAGGGCGAGAAACTCGCGGTCTCCCGCCATGAAACGGCGGCTCACGCCCTCCAGGCGCAGCAACGGCTGCGCGGCGATTTGCACGGGTGTGCGCTGCGCACCGGGCGCGACGTTCATGTTCATGCTCACGCCCCCGCCGCATCGCCGATCGGCTCGCCGATCACCACCCGGTCGCCTTCGGCCAGGCCTTGCTTGATCTCGACCCTGACGTTGTTGTTGATCCCGGCCTGGACCTGGCGCACCTGGGCGAAACCTTTGTCATCGAGCACACGCACGGCGAAGCGACCCTCGCCCTCGCCCGGCCCGAGCGCCGCCACCGGCACGGTGAGCACCGCTTCGGCAGTGGCCAGCACGATGCGCACCTGGGCGGTCATGGCAATGCGCAAGCGATGGTCGGGGTTGGGCACCTCGAACAGCGCGTTGTAGAACACCGCGGTGTTCTGCTTGGGCGCGGCGGCGCCGCTGCGGTCGCTGCTTTCCAGGTAGTTCTGCGGCGCCGGTTCCGTGCCGCGCAAGGTGGCGTAGTAGCGGCGGTCCTCGCCGAGGATGGTGAAGTACACCGGCTGCCCCGGCGTGATGTGGATCACGTCGGCTTCCGAGACCTGCGCCTTGACCGTCATGGTGTCCAGGTCGGCGAGTTTGAGGATCACCGGCGCCAGTTGCTGGGCGATCACGGTCTGGCCTTGCTGGGTGACGATGCCCACCACATCGCCGTCGATCGGCGCGCTGATGCGGGTGTAGTCCAGGTTGACCTTGGCCGTGTCGATCTGCACCTGGGCGCTCTTGATCTGCGCGTCCAGCGAGTTGAGGGTGGCCTGCTGCACCTGATACTCGGACTCGGCGTTCTCGAAGTCCTGGCGCGAGATCGACTCGTCGTCCTGCAGCGCCTGGTAGCGCTCGTACACCCGCCGCGTCTGGTTGACCCGGGCCAAGGTCGAGCGCCGCTCGGCCTGCAGCTTTTCCTCGTCGACCTGAGCCTGACGCAGGGTGTTGCGCAGCACCAGCGGGTCGATCTCGGCCAGCCACTGGCCCTTGCTCACCTTGTCGCCCAGCTTGACCTTCAGCGAGCGCAACTGCCCGGATACCTGGGCGCCGACATCCACCTGGCGGATGCCTTCGAGCACCCCCGTGGCCAATACCGCATTCTCGATGTCGCCGCGTTCGACCGTGGCGGTGATGTAGCGCGGCGCCTTGGCCGGCGCCTGCACCGCGTACAGGGCGATGCCGGCCACCAGGGCCAGAGCGCAGGCCAGGCCGACCTTGCGAAATCCATTCTTGTCCATAAGCACTCGTTTTCCATTGCCAATGCAGGCGTGGAACTGGGCAGCGCGGGGGCTGCCCAGCCCCTACGCGATCAAGGAGTCACCCGTACCAAGCGCTGACCGTCATGCCACCAGGCCGCCAGGCTGAATACCTCGGGCGTCTTGAGGATGCTGTAGTGGTTGCCCGGGCCGTGCCATAGCGTCAATTGCGGCAGTACACGCTGCCAGCCGGCCTGCATGGCGGCCTGCTCGCGCTGGTTGCCGGCGGCATCCAGGGTCGCGTCGGCCACCAGCACCAGGCTCACCGGGCCGCTGTAGACACCCGGCGCCAGGTACGGGGTGCGCAGCGCGCTGGCGAACGTGCGGGCGATGCCCTGCAGGGCCTGCAGCGAAGACCGCGCGGGCATCAGGCCGACCCGCACCATGGCCTGGTGCAAGGTCGACAGTTGCTGCGCGTCGTCCAATGCGGCGAAGGCATCGCGGTCGAGCTGCAAGTCGCGCCCGCTGGACAGTTGCAGCGACTCGATCAGCCGTTGCAGCGCCGCCGTGGCGGTGTAAGGCCGACCACAGACGCTGTCGCTGCCAGGCGCTTCGCTGTCGATCAGGGTCAGCGAGCGCACCTCGCGCCCCTGGGCCTGCAAACGCACCGCCACGGCATGCGCCACCCAGCCGCCGAACGAATGCCCGACCAGGTTCAGCGGCCCATGCGGATGCAGCGCCTCGATGGCCCGCACATGACAGGCTGCCGCCGCCTCGATGCTGCTATGCGGCGGGGCGGCAGCGTCCAGCCCGCGCGATTGCAGACCGTACACCGGCCACTCGCTGCCCAGCGCTTCGGCCAGGCCGATGAAGCGGGTGACGCTGTCGCCTGCACCCGGCAGACAGAACACCGGGGCGTATCCACCCTGCCCGCTCTGGATCGCCACCAGCGGCTGGAAATCGGCCCATGGCGCACACTCGCCGCCACGGGCGGCCTGCAAGGCTTCGCCCAGCGCGCAGCCGAGCGCCTGCACGTGCGGCGCCTGCATCATGCTCAGGTGATCGCCCGGCACTTCGATACAGCGCAACTGGCCCGCCGGCACCGTACGGTCCCAGCCCAGGTGCGCCACGTCGCCATGGTGACGGCGGCTGTCGCAGGCCTGGAACAGATGGATGGCGATACCCAAGGCTTCGGGACGGTAATGCGCCATGGCGTGGGCGTGGGCCAGCTCGCGTTCGAAGAACCACTGCAATTGCTCATCGTCGGCCGTGGCCAGCTCGGGATAGAGCAAGCCTTGCTCGCGGCAGGCCGTCAGCAACACGGCGAACGACGCCTGCCCGTCATCCAGCGCCTGTACCTGGGCCAACTGCGCGGCGCCCTCGGTGCCCTGACCCTGCCAGTAGCCGGCGCAGTGCAGCAGCAATTGCCGTTGCAGCACCCGTGCCCCCTGCCAGCGCGCCTTGCCCTGGTCCACCCAGCGCGGCTGCCAGGTGTCGATCAGGCCCAGAAACTCGACGGACTGGTCGGCCCCGAGCAGTTGCGCGGCGATCTCATAGGCCAGCAGGCCGCCGAAGGACCAGCCAGCCAGGCGGTACGGCCCCTGCGGCTGTACCTGGCGGATGCGCTCGATCTGCGCGCGGGCCAAGGCTTCCAGCGTGTCGGGCTGGGCCTGGCCCAAGGCCAGGCCCGGCACGCCGTAGATCGGGAAGTCGCCGTCCAGGGCGCGGCCCAGCACCGGGAAGTAGAAGTCCATGCCGCTGAATTCGTGAATCAGGAACAGCGCAGGCTCGCGGCCCTCGGCACGCACGCAGACCAAGGCCTCGGCGTTGGCGTCTGCGCCGCTGTCCAGGTGCTGCGCCAGGGCGGCCACGCTGGGGTGCTGGAACAGCTCGGCCAGCGACACCGTCAGCCCCTGCTCGCGCAGCAGGCCGATCAAGCGGATCGCCAACAGCGAGTGGCCGCCCAGGTCGAAGAAGCTGTCATGCCGCCCCACCCGTTCGACCTCCAGCACCGGCGCCCACAGCGCGGCCAACTGCCGCTCCAGCGCCGTGGCCGGGGCCTGGTACAGGCTCTCCAGCAGGTCCTGGGGCGAAGGCTGCGGCAACGCCTTGCGGTCGATCTTGCCGTTGTTGGTCAAAGGCAGTGCATCGAGCCGCAGCCAGGCCGAGGGCAGCATGTAGGCGGGCAAACGCGTCTGCAGCCAACTGCGCACGGCGCCGACCTCCAGGCTCGGGTCCTGGACCGTGAACCAGGCGACCAGACGCGCCGACTGGCCCGGAGCAAGCCCCTGCGCCATGACCACCACCTCGTTGATGCCGGGGCACTGGGCCAGGTGGTGTTCGATCTCGCCCAGTTCGATGCGCAAGCCACGGATCTTCACCTGATCGTCGTTGCGCCCCAGGCATTCGAGTTGGCCGTCGTCGCGCCAACGGCCCAGATCGCCGGTGCGGTACAGCCGCGCGCCAGACCGCGCGCTGAAGGGATCGTCGAGGAAGCGTTCGGCGGTGAGCTCGGGGCGGTTCAGGTAGCCCAGCGCCACGCCGTCGCCGCCGATGTACAACTCGCCCACCGCGCCCAGTGGTACCGGGCGCCGATGGGTGTCCAGCACATGCACCTGGGTACCACCAATGGGCGTGCCGATGGGCACCTGCTCGGCCTCTGCCGGCAGCTCGCGGATCTGTCCGGCGGTGGCGTAGGTGGTGGTCTCGGTGGGGCCGTAGCAGTGCACCAGACGCAACGCCGGGGCCTGGGCCAAGAGGCTGCGGAAGGCCTCGGGGTCGGCGCGCTCGCCACCACACATCAGCACCCGCAGCCCAGCCAGCACCTGCGGGATCATCTGCACGTACTGGTTGAACAGCGCGGTGGTGACGAACATCACCGTCGCCCCACCCTCGTCCAGCGCACGCCCCAGGCGCACGGGGTCGAGCAGCGTGTCCGGGTCGATCACCAGCACCTGGCCGCCGTTGAGCAAGGCGCCCCAGACCTCCACGGTGCTGGCATCGAAGGCCGGGTTGGCGGCGAAGGCAATACGGTCCTGGGCGCTGAAATCGGCGTAGCCGTCGTCGAGCACCAGGCGGGCGATGCCGCGATGGGCCACGCGCACGCCCTTCGGCGCCCCGGTGGAACCGGAGGTGTACATCACATAGGCCACGCTGTCGCCGCCCTGGGCCAGACCGGGGTTGTGCTCCGGCTGGCCGGAAAGGTCCAGCCGGTCGAGGTCGATGCGCCGGGCACGGTAGCCCAGGCGCGCGTCGCTGGTACAGATCAGCGCCACAGCCTGGCAGTCCTGCACCATGTAGCCCTGGCGCTCGGCGGGCGCCTGGATGTCCAGCGGCACATAGGCGGCGCCGCATTTGGCCACGGCCAACTGCGCTTGCAGCAGTTCCAGCGAACGCGGCAGCAGCAGCGCGACGTGGTCACCCGGCGCCACGCCCTGTTCGATCAGGTAATGGGCCAGGCGGTTGGCCTGGGCGTTGAGTTCGGCATAGGTCAGGCTGCGGTCCTGCTCGCGCGCCGCCACGGCCAGCGGATGGCGCGCCACCTGCTGCTCGAACAGGCGGTGCACTGCCAGGTCACGGGGGTAGCGGCGTTCGCTGGCATTGAAGCGTTCGCGCAGGCGTTGCGCTTCGTCGGCAGGCACCACCGAAAGCTGTTCCAGCCCCGCCTGGCGCTCGCCTTCCAGCGCCTGCAACAGCGCCTCGAGCCCCTGCTGCAGATAGCCGCAGAGGCGCCGCGCATCGATACCGGGCTCGGTCTGCGCCGTCAGGCTGAAGCCCTCGCCAAGGTCGTCGATGCTCAGGGCCAACGGATAGTTGCTGCGCTCCTGCGCCTGCACCACCTCGATGCCGTCCCAGGCCGCGCGTTCGTCATCGTGTGCGCCGGCCGGGGTGCCATGCCGGTAATTGAGCAACGCGCTGAACAGCGGCGCGCCCTTGGGCAGCGCACTGCAGCGCTGGGCCAGGGCCAGCGGCGCCTGCTCGTGGGCGAGCAGCCCGGTCAAACGGGCATGGGCCTGCTGCAACGCGGCCTGGGCCGATTGCCCGGCCAAGTCCAGGCGCAGCGGCAAGGTGTTGATGTACACGCCAAGGCCCCGCTCGGCCCCCTCGCCACCGCGCAGGCGGCCCAGTAGCACGGTGCCGAACACCACGCTATCGCGTCCGCTCAATTGCCCGAGCACCTGAGCCCAGGCCAGGTGCATCAGGCTGGCAGCGCTGACGCCCTGCTGGCGCGCCAGCTCACGGACCCGGCGACTCAACGCAGCGTCCAGTCGCTGATGGTGCTCGGTCACGGCGTCCAAGTGCGGGCGGGCATGGCCGCCATAGGCCAGGGTCGGTTCGTCGATGTCCGCCAACTGTTCACGGAAGAACGCCTCGGCGCGTGCCGGATCGTGGCTGTGCTGCAACTGAGCGATGTAGTTGCGATAGGGCACGGCCGCCGGCAGTTGCTGAGCCTGATCGAGCAGACAGGCTTGCAGTTCGCTGCGCAGCAGTGCCAGGGCCACATGGTCCATGACCAGGTGATGGAACAGCAGGCTCGCGTCGATCCGCCCGCTGTCCGGGTCGGTGCGGTGCACCAGGCGCAGCAGCGGCGCCCGGCCCAGGTCGAACTGGCGGACATCGGCGATATCCCCCGCCTGCACCACCTGCAGCGACGCGTGGCGCCAGACCACCTGCACCGGCTCGGCCAGGCCCTGCCAGTGGAATGCACTGCGCAGGCTGTCGTGCCGCGCGATCACGTGATCCAAGGCCTGGTGCAGACGTTGCAGACGGCTGCGGTCGGCCAGGCGGAAGTCGGCCTGCAACACATAGGCCGCTTCTCCCTCGTGGGCCAAGTGATGGAAGAGCATGCCGGTCTGCAGCGGTCCCAGCGGGTAGATGTCCTGGACATTGGCGCAGCCGCCCTCAACCTGGGCGACGATCCGCTCGATCGCCTCCTGCTCCAGGGTGACCAAAGGCAGCAGTTCCGGGGTGATACGGGTGCAGTCGGCGGCGATGCGGTTGGCCGGCACTTGCACCTGCTCCAGCGGCTGCAGCGTGGCGGCCAGCGCCGCCAGGTCCGGCGCGCTGAACAGGGCCTGGATATCCAGCGCCAGGCCGCGCGCGCGCAGGCGGGCGACCAGCGTCACCGCCAGCAGCGAATGGCCCCCCAGGGTAAAGAAATTGTCGTGCCGCCCCACACGTTCCAGCCCCAGCAACTGACCGCACAGCTCAGCGACCAGGGTTTCTTCAGCCCCTTGCGGGGCGTGATAGGCCTGTTGCTGCAAGGCCTCGACCTTCGGCTGCGGCAGCGCCTTGCGGTCGAGCTTGCCGTTGGGGCTCAACGGCAGGCGCGTCAGGTGCAGGAACTGCGCCGGGACCATGAACTCCGGGAGTTGCCCCAACAGCGCGGCGCGCAGCGCCTGGGTGTCCTGCTCGACGCCGGTGTAGTAGGCCACCAGACGCTTGCCCGAAGGCGGCACGTCCAGCGCCAGCACGGCCGCCTCCTGGACGCCCCCGACACGGGTCAGGCAAGCCTGGATCTCGCCCAGCTCGATGCGCAACCCGCGAATCTTCACTTGGTCGTCGTTGCGGCCCAGGTACTCCAGGGTGCCGTCGGCCAGATGCCGGGCCAGGTCGCCGGTACGGTACAGTCGCGCGCCGGGTCGAGTGCCGAACGGGTCATCGATGAAGCGCTCAGCGCTCAGATCATCGCGGTTCAGGTAGCCACGGGCGACCTGCACGCCACCGATGTACAGCTCGCCGGCCACGCCTTGCGGTACCGGCTGACCTTGCGCATC
>NZ_JAUQOQ010000037.1:0-9023 GCF_030580795.1 Pseudomonas boreofloridensis
CCCCCCCCCCCCCCCCCCCCCCCCCCCCCCCCCCCCCCCCCCCCCCCCCCCCCCCCCCCCCCCCCCCCCCCCCCCCCCCCCCCCCCCCCCCCCCCCCCCCGGGCCACCCACCTGTCCGACCACAGTCGACCCGGAAAGGTCCGATCAGAGGTTCTCGTAGCGGTTCATGTCCAGTACCCCGGCTTCGACCGGATCGGTTTCCTCGATGAAGGTGCTCAGGTCATGGAAGTACTGCCAGAACTGCGGATGGCTGCGGCGAATGCCCCAGCGCTCGACGATGCGCTCGAACTTGCCGGTGTCGTCGCGCGCCGCTTCCATGGCGTCCACGAATGCCGCCACCTCAGTGGCCGGAATGTTGAACATGAAGTTGGGGTAACTGCTCAGCACGCCCGGGTACAGGGTCAAGGTATCCAGACCCGGCTGGTAGCGATAGGCCTCGCCGAGCAGGAACGCGACATTGCTGTGGGCGCGGTTGCGCAGCAGGCTGTAGACCTGGCGCTGACCGCCCTGCCCCTCGATGCGCAGCATGGTCGCCTCGGGCAGCTGGCCGATCACCTTGAGCCCGGCCGCCGGACGCGACACCAGGCGGCTGAGCGACTGCTCGACGTCACGGAACTGCGCGTTCATCTGCGGCCGCGAGCAATAGGCCCCGGTGCAGCGGTTGATCGGGTCGGGAGCCGCGTTGAGGCTGGCGGTGCGCTGCAGCAGCTTGAGGCCGAAATCGCGTTCGGCGTGGTGCTTGTCCAGTTGCAGCCCGCTGGGCGTGTCGGTGTCGATGTCGGTGTAGTCCAGCCACATCTTCACCTTGCCGCTGTTCTGGTACCAATCGTCGAGGATCGCCCCGCGCTTCTCGGCGGGCATCAGGCGCAGGAAGTTGACCTCGGCGCCATTGCGGATCAGGTCGAAGTACAGGCGCGTCTGCAACTGGTGCGAGACGTTGCCGAACACGTCGAAGTTGACCGCCAACTGGTAATAGGTGCGCTCGAGCAGCGGGTAGTCGAACAACCACATGGTGGTCGGCACATCGCCGATCAGGCCCTTGCTCACCGAGGCGCTGTCGAAGTGGCGGAAGATGCTCAGCAAGGCGTTGTCATTGCCGGCCCACAGCGTCGACCAACTCGGTGGCGGCATTTCGGCATAGGCCTCGCGGCGCAGGGTTTCGTAGTCGTTGCGCTTGTTGCGGTAAGCGCGCCACAGGCTCAACACGCTGCCGACGTCGTCGATCTGTCCAGGCATGGCCAGCAGCGGTGTCGCCTGGCCACGGTACACCGCGTCGGTGACGTAGCGGTCGTGGGCCGGCTCCTGGAACAGCGCCCAGAAGTTGTCGCGGATCACGTCGGTGGCGATCTGCCCACGGCAGACCGGGCCGCGGATGAAGGTGCGCACGAAGTATTCGGCGTTGTCGAGCATGAATTGGTAGCGCGCCACCGCCGGGATCGCTTCGAAGGTCTCGAACGGATTGGCGCGGCGCTGCGGGCCATAGCCTGGCAGCGAAGTGGTCTGCCAATCGCCGCTGTAGAACAGCTGCTTGACGCGCTTGAGCTTCTGCGGACCCATCGGGTAAGTGATGTGGGTCTTGTGCACGATCACGCCCTGCACCGGCATCAATCGGTAGTAGAAATCGCTACCCGGCGGATCGTTGGGCCGCCGCGTGGCGATCAGGTCCACCGGCTGGCCACTGGGCGTGCGCGAACGCACCCACTGAAAGAAGTGACCCGGCTCGCCGCCGGTGAAGTAGATGTGCGCCAGGAACAGGTGCTCGTACAGCCAGCGACCGACCAGCGCTTCGCTGGCGCCTGGGCGGTTGAGCAGTGCCTCCCACTCGGCGATCTGGCTGGCCTCGCTGGCGCTTGGCTGGATCGGCTGGTACTCCACCGGCGCGCCGGCGGCGAGCCAGCGCTGTAAGGTCTGGTGTTCCTGATCGGTGAGCCCGGTGACCGCCAACGGCATGCCCTCCTTGGGGTGGGCGCCGGCGTAGGCGTCGAACTCGTGGGGCAGCGGGCACATGTTGTTGCGCTCCAGGCCCAGGACGATCTCGTCCGGCAACTTGGCATTGGGCGTGAGTGGGGTCTTGTGGCCCAGCTCGAGCATCCGCGCCATCAGCGCCGCCTGGCTGCCCTGGGCGTCGAGCACCGAGTAGAAACCCTTCTTGCGCCAGGCCTCTTCACCCTGGGCGTCGTAGAACAGCCGCGTGGTCGGCACCGCCTCGCTGCGCTCGCCCTGGTACACCGGCACCTTCGAGGCGCCGCGCTGCACGCCCTCGGCGCTGCCCAGATTGAGCTGGCAGGCGGCATCGTTGCAGGCGTGGCAAGCCACGCACTTCTGGGTAAAGATCGGCTGGATGTCCCGGGTGTAGGAAATGCTCGGGCTCGATTGAGGGGCTTGGGCCCATGCGGCGCCACCGAGCAGCAAGGCAAAGGAGGCGGCGATAAAACGTTGCACCATGTGCGCAGTGTCCTGGTTCTTGAGAGCTGTCACGATTGTCTGTGTTTCCAACGGGTCTGCGCCTGGCATCGCCAACATGAATCAAATTCATGCAATTGGCCGATGCACCTAAAATCCGTGCAGCTTTGTTATTATCCCGCACTTCCGATCTTCGTCCGACCAGGTTAGTTCTCATGCCCGACCGCAGCGCTCGTCTCCAAGCACTTCAGCACGCACTGAAGGAGCGTATCCTGATTCTGGACGGCGGTATGGGTACCATGATCCAGAGCTATCGTCTGGAGGAAAAGGACTATCGTGGCACGCGCTTCGCCGATTGGCCAAGCGATGTTAAGGGCAACAACGACTTGCTGCTGCTGACCCAGCCCCAGGTGATCGCCGCCATCGAGAAGGCGTACCTGGACGCCGGCGCCGATATTCTCGAGACCAACACCTTCAACGCCACCCAGGTGTCCCAGGCCGACTACGGCATGGAAGCGCTGGTCTACGAGCTCAACGTCGAAGGCGCGCGCATCGCCCGCCAGGTGGCGGACGCCAAGACCCTGGAAACCCCGGACCGCCCACGTTTCGTCGCTGGCGTGCTCGGCCCCACCAGCCGCACCTGCTCGATTTCCCCGGACGTCAACGACCCAGGCTATCGCAACGTCACCTTCGACGAACTGGTGCTCAACTACACCGAGGCCACCCGCGGTCTGATCGAAGGCGGCGCGGACCTGATCCTGATCGAAACCATCTTCGACACGCTCAACGCCAAGGCCGCGATCTTCGCCGTGCAGCAGGTGTTCGAGGAAGATCGGGTCGAATTGCCGATCATGATCTCCGGCACCATCACCGACGCCTCTGGCCGCACCCTGTCCGGACAGACCACCGAAGCCTTCTGGAACTCGGTACGCCATGCCAAGCCTATTTCGGTAGGCCTGAACTGCGCACTCGGCGCCAAGGACCTGCGCCCCTATCTGGAAGAGCTCTCGGCCAAGGCCGACACCCAGGTGTCTGCCCACCCCAACGCCGGCCTGCCCAACGCCTTCGGCGAGTACGACGAAACCCCGGCGGAAATGGCGGCGGTGGTCGAGGAGTTCGCCGCCAGTGGCTTCCTCAACATCATCGGCGGCTGCTGCGGCACCACCCCGGGTCATATCCAGGCCATCGCCGAGGCCGTGGCCAAGTACCCGCCACGGGCCATCCCGGACATTCCCAAGGCCTGCCGGCTGTCGGGCCTGGAACCGTTCACCATCGATCGCCAGTCGCTGTTCGTCAACGTCGGCGAGCGCACCAACATCACCGGTTCCGCCAAGTTCGCCCGGCTGATTCGCGAAGAGAACTACACCGAAGCCCTGGAAGTGGCGCTGCAGCAGGTCGAGGCCGGCGCCCAGGTGATCGACATCAACATGGACGAAGGGATGCTCGACTCCCAGGCGGCCATGGTGCGCTTCCTCAACCTGATCGCCGGCGAGCCGGACATCTCCCGCGTGCCGATCATGATCGACTCCTCGAAGTGGGAGGTGATCGAAGCGGGCCTGAAGTGCATCCAGGGCAAGGGTATCGTCAACTCGATCTCGATGAAGGAAGGCGTCGAGCAATTCAAGCACCACGCCAACCTGTGCAAACGCTACGGCGCCGCCGTGGTGGTGATGGCCTTCGACGAGGTCGGCCAGGCCGACACCGCCGCGCGCAAGCGGGAAATCTGCCAGCGCAGCTACGACATCCTGGTCAACGAGGTGGGCTTCCCGCCCGAAGACATCATCTTCGACCCGAACATCTTCGCCGTCGCCACCGGCATCGAGGAACACAACAACTACGCCGTGGACTTCATCGAAGCCTGCGCCTACATCCGCGACCACCTGCCCCACGCGCTGAGTTCGGGCGGCGTGTCCAACGTGTCGTTCTCCTTCCGTGGCAACAACCCGGTACGCGAAGCGATCCACTCGGTGTTCCTCTACCACGCCATTCAGAATGGCCTGACCATGGGCATCGTCAACGCCGGCCAACTGGAGATCTACGACGAGATCCCCGCCGCGCTGCGCGAGAAAGTCGAGGACGTGGTGCTCAACCGCACCCCCGAGGGCACCGACGCCCTGCTGGCCATCGCCGACGACTACAAAGGCGGCGGCGCCACCAAGGAAGTGGAAAACGAAGAGTGGCGCTCGATGCCGGTGGACAAGCGCCTGGAACACGCGCTGGTCAAGGGCATCACCGCCTACATCGTCGAAGACACCGAGGAATGCCGGCAGTTGGCCACGCGGCCGATCGAGGTCATCGAAGGACCGCTGATGAGCGGCATGAACGTGGTCGGCGATCTGTTCGGCGCCGGCAAGATGTTCCTGCCGCAAGTGGTCAAGTCGGCGCGGGTCATGAAGCAGGCGGTGGCGCACCTGATTCCGTTCATCGAAGCCGAAAAAGGCGACAAGCCCGAGGCCAAGGGCAAGATCCTCATGGCCACGGTCAAGGGTGACGTGCACGACATCGGCAAGAACATCGTCGGTGTGGTGCTCGGCTGCAACGGCTATGACATCGTCGACCTGGGCGTGATGGTGCCAGCCGAGAAGATCCTGCAGACCGCCCGCGAGCAGAAGTGCGACATCATCGGTTTGTCCGGCCTGATCACCCCGTCGCTGGACGAAATGGTCCACGTAGCCCGCGAAATGCAGCGCCAGGACTTCCACCTGCCGCTGATGATCGGCGGCGCCACCACCTCCAAAGCCCACACGGCGGTGAAGATCGAGCCCAAGTACGCCAACGACGCGGTGATCTACGTCACCGACGCCTCGCGCGCCGTGGGCGTGGCCACCCAGTTGCTGTCCACGGAGCTCAAGGGCGCCTTCGTCGACAAGACCCGCCAGGAATACGTGGAAGTGCGCGAGCGCACCGCCAACCGCAGCGCCCGCACCGAACGCCTGAGCTACGACCAGGCCATCGCCGCCAAGCCCCACTACGACTGGGCCGCCTACCAGCCGGCAGTCCCCTCCTTCACCGGTGTCAAGGTGCTGGAAGACATCGACCTGCGCGAACTGGCCGAGTACATCGACTGGACGCCGTTCTTCATTTCCTGGGACCTGGCCGGCAAGTTCCCGCGCATCCTCACCGACGAGGTGGTCGGCGAAGCCGCCACGGCGCTGTACCAGGACGCCCGCGACATGCTCGAGAAGCTGATCAGCGAGCAACTGATCAGCGCCCGTGCGGTGTTCGGCTTCTGGCCGGCCAACCAGGTCGAGCACGATGACATCGAGGTGTACGGCGACCAAGGCCAGACCCTGGCCACCCTGCACCACCTGCGCCAACAGACCATCAAGCCCGACGGCAAGCCGAACTGGTCGCTGGCCGACTTCGTCGCGCCGAAGGACAGCGGCGTCACCGACTATGTCGGTGGCTTCATCACCACCGCCGGCATCGGCGCCGAGGAAGTGGCCAAGGCCTATCAAGACAAGGGCGACGACTACAGCTCGATCATGGTCAAGGCCCTGGCCGACCGTCTGGCCGAGGCCTGCGCCGAATGGCTGCACGCCCGGGTGCGCAAGCAGTACTGGGGCTACGCCCAGGACGAGCAACTGGACAACGAGGCGCTGATCAAGGAGCAGTACAGCGGTATCCGCCCGGCCCCGGGCTACCCCGCCTGCCCGGACCACACCGAGAAGGCCACGCTGTTCCGCCTGCTCGACGGCACCGCCATCGGCGAAACCGGCCCCAGCGGCGTGTTCCTCACCGAGCACTTCGCCATGTTCCCGGCGGCCGCCGTCAGCGGCTGGTATTTCGCCCACCCGCAGGCGCAGTACTTCGCGGTCGGCAAGGTGGAAAAGGACCAGATCGAGCGCTACAGCGCTCGCAAAGGCCAGGACATCAGCGTCAGCGAACGCTGGCTGGCACCGAACCTGGGCTACGAGGCCTGATCCTGTAGGCGCAGCGGTTAGCGGTTCGCCGTTCACCGCTTGCCACTTGCCGCTTCCAATCCCCTAAATTCCTTCCGCGCAGGCTCGTCCATCCCTCACAACAGGTACCTCACCTGCCCTGACGATGGCGAGCCGCGAGAAGGCCATGACACGACCCCTTTGCATCCCCCACCCGCGCACGGCGCCTTCGGGCCACGCCCTGCCATGAACGACCGCCGAACCTTTCTCAAGCAAGCCGGCCTGTTGGCCGCAGCCCTACCCCTCGGCAGCGCCCTGCAGCACAGCGCCCAGGCCGCCACCGCGCCGCCGCACATCCAACCCCAGACCCAGGACAAGTGGCAGCGCCTGCGCCAGTTGTTCGACCAGGACCCCGACTACCTGCACTTCTCCAACTTCCTGATCACCTCCCACCCGCGTCCGGTGACCGAGGCCATCGCCCGCTACCGCGCCCACCTGGACCGCAATCCAGGGCTGGCCATGGACTGGGATCGCGAAGAGGTGTGGCAGCATGAAGCGCGGGTACGCCAAGCCGCCGGTCGCTACCTCAATGCCCGTCCCGGCCAGATCGCCCTGACCGGCAGCACCACCGAAGGCCTGACCCTGATCTTCGGCGGCCTGCAGGTGCGCCCGGACCAGGAAATCCTCATCACCCCCCATGAGCACTACGCTACCAAACACGTCCTGGCCTACCGCAGCCAGCGCGAAGGCACCCAGGTGCGGCGCATTGCGCTGTTCGATCAGCCCGCCAACGTGTCCACCGATGAGATCATCGGCAACATCGCTGCCGGCATTCGCGACAACACCCGCGTGCTGGGCATGACCTGGGTGCAGTCCGGCAGTGGCGTCAAACTCCCAATCGGCGAGATCGGCCAACTGGTCGCCGAGCGTAACCGTAACCGCGACGACAAGGACCGCATTCTCTACGTGGTCGACGGTGTGCATGGCTTCGGCGTGGAAGACCTCGACTTTCCCTCCATGCATTGCGACTACTTCATCGCCGGCACCCACAAATGGCTGTTCGGCCCACGCGGCACCGGCATCATCTGCGCCGCCTCGGAAACGCTCGAGCACCTGACGCCGATCATCCCCACCTTCTCCCAGGACAGCGACTTCGCCACCAGCATGACCCCGGGTGGCTACCACGCCTTCGAGCATCGCTGGGCCGTAGACGAAGCGTTCAACCTGCACCTGCAACTGGGCAAGGCGGACGTGCAAACGCGCATTCACCAGCTCAACAGCGACCTCAAGCAGCGCCTGCTGGCCTTGCCCGGCATCGAATTGGTCACGCCGCAGCGCCCGGCCCTGTCGTCGGGTTTCAGCTTCTTCCGGGTCAAGGGCCAGGACAGCGACCAGGTGGCGGCCTACTTGATGGCCAATCGGGTGGTCGCCGACGCCGTGGACCGTGACGTCGGCCCGGTGGTGCGGACCGCGCCGGGACTGCTCAACGACGAGCGCGAACTGGACCGCTTCATGGCCATCCTCGAAAAACGCCTGTAGGCCCGCCTGTGGCGTGCCCCGTTTCCCCCTTCAGACAGCGAGACCCGCGATGACTCCACAGCCTCCCCGCCCTCTGTCCGCCCTGCCCTTGGCCCTGGGCCTGGTACTGATGACCGGCCTGTCCGCCAGCGCCCTGGCCGCCAGCCCCGCCCAGCCGGGCAAGGTGTTCAAGGACTGCAAGGACTGCCCGGAAATGGTGGTGTTGCCGGCAGGCACCTTCACCATGGGCACCCCCGATGACGAACTCGGGCGCCAGCCCGACGAAGGCCCGCTGCACGAGGTGACGTTCAAGAAAGCCTTCGCCGTCAGCCGCTTCCAGGTCCAGAACGGCGAATGGAAAGCCTACCTGCGCAGCAGCGGTTACCAAGTGCCCAACGGCGACACCCGCCCCGGTCGCGAATGCATTGCCGGCAAGCCGCGCTACCCCCAGGGCGACAAGCAGCCAGCGGTGTGCCTGAACTTCCACGAGGCCGAAGCCTACGCCGCGTGGTTGTCGAAGAAGACCGGCCACGTCTACAAGGTGCAGAGCGAAGCCCAGCGCGAGTACGCCGTTCGCGGCGGCAGCAGCGGCCCGTTCCCCTTCCCCTTCGATGAAGGCGAGGAGTACAGCATCGCCAAGCACGCCAACACCTACGGTCCCAAGGACGGTTTCTCCTACACATCGCCCGCCGGTAGCTACCCACCCAATCCCTACGGCGTGTACGACGGTCACGGCAACGTCTACGAGTGGACCCGCGACTGCTACGTCGACAGCTACGCCACGGCGCCCACCGACGGCAGCCCGCAGACCAAAAGCAGCGAATGCGCCGACCGTCGGGTGATTCGCGGCAACGACTACACCGAGGCGCCGATCTTCTCGCGCTCCGGCAACCGCAACGAACGCAGTTCGACCCTGCGCGGCGATTGGCTGGGTTTCCGTGTGGTGCGCGAGCTCTGAGCTCATCTGCAAAAAAATCGAACTGTGCCGGGAACGCGCCGCTCATACGTGCATGCAGTACATCCCGTGAAGCTTCTGGAGGATTGATCATGCGTTACGCGCTGCTTGTCCCGGCACTGGTGCTGTGCATTCCCGCAGGTTCGGCGCTGGCCCGCGTCGAGGGGGGGGGGGGGGGGGGCCCGGCGGGGGGGGGGGGGGGGGCGGTTTTTACCATCAACCAAGAAAAAAACCATAAAAAAACCGCCCCCCAACAAAACTAATTT
>NZ_JAUQOQ010000038.1:0-6328 GCF_030580795.1 Pseudomonas boreofloridensis
GTTGCTGGCAAAACCTTCGAGAACCTGGAACTCGGCGGCAGCGCTACCGTACAAATCGCCGATACCATCAGCGAAGTCGTTGCCACACTGACCGCCGACAAATCGACCGTGGCCGAAGGCGGCACCGTTACCTACACCGTCACCCTAAGCAATGCTCAAGGTCTTTCGGTCACAGATCACCAAGGCCTGGTCTTCACCCTCTCGGACGGCACCAAAGTCAACGTGGCCGCTGGCAGCGCAACCGGCACTGCGACCATCCAAGCTCCAGATGATGTGTACGTGGGTGGCCAGCCATCCATCGTTAACAAACTGGAATCGGTCACCGGTGCGGATAACTTCGAGAAGTTGACCCTCGGCGACAATTCGATCACCACTACTGTCACCGATGAACCTGGCACTGGTAGTCCAGGTGCTGGCAACGAGGGTGACAAGGTTGCCGTCACTATCGTTAGCAATGGCGATGTGAACGAGGCTCAACAGCCGTCGTTCACCGTTAAAGTGAATCAGCCGCTGGATCGTCCACTCACCGTCACCCTGAGCAACGGCGACAAAGTCACCATCGCTGCGGGCCAGACCGAAGTTGAGTACAAGGCTCCGGCTCAAGGCGAAGACGTCTTCAAAGATGCCGGCTCGCTGACTGTCGGTATTACCGACGCCAGTGTTGCTGGCAAGACCTTCGAGAATCTTGAGCTGGGTGGTTCGGCAACTGTTCAGATTGCTGACACCATCAGCGAAGTGGTTGCGACCCTCACTGCCGACAAGTCCACTGTGGCTGAAGGCGGCCAAGTCACTTACACCGTTACCCTGAGCAATGCTCAGGGTCTGTCGGTGACTGGTCACCAGGGTCTGGTGTTCACACTGAGCGATGGAACCAAAGTTAACGTCGCCGCTGGCAGCGCCACCGGTAGCGCGACCATCACCGCGAAAGACGACGTGTACGTCGGCGGCCAAGCGCCGATCGTCAACAAGATCGAGTCCGTCACTGGCGGCGATAACTTCGAAAAACTGACGCTGGGTCAGGGCGAAGTTAGGACTGAAGTTACCGATGAGCCAGGCACTGGCACTCCAGGTGCTGGCAACGAAGGTGATAAGGTTTCCGTCACCATCGTTAGCAATGGCGATGTGAATGAAGCTCAGCAGCCGAGCTTCACCGTGAAAGTCAGCCAAGTGCTTGATCGTCCGCTCACCGTCACCCTGAGCAACGGCGACAAAGTCACCATCGCTGCAGGCCAGACCGAGGTTGAGTACAAGGCTCCGGCTCAGGGCGAGGACGTCTTCAAAGACGCAGGTTCGCTCACCGTCGGCATTACCGATGCAAGCGTTGCTGGCAAAACCTTCGAGAACCTGGAACTCGGCGGCAGCGCTACCGTACAAATCGCCGATACCATCAGCGAAGTCGTTGCCACACTGACCGCCGACAAATCGACCGTGGCCGAAGGCGGCACCGTTACCTACACCGTCACCCTAAGCAATGCTCAAGGTCTTTCGGTCACAGATCACCAAGGCCTGGTCTTCACCCTCTCGGACGGCACCAAAGTCAACGTGGCCGCTGGCAGCGCAACCGGCACTGCGACCATCCAAGCTCCAGATGATGTGTACGTGGGTGGCCAGCCATCCATCGTTAACAAACTGGAATCGGTCACCGGTGCGGATAACTTCGAGAAGTTGACCCTCGGCGACAATTCGATCACCACTACTGTCACCGATGAACCTGGCACTGGTAGTCCAGGTGCTGGCAACGAGGGTGACAAGGTTGCCGTCACTATCGTTAGCAATGGCGATGTGAACGAGGCTCAGCAGCCGTCGTTCACCGTTAAAGTGAATCAGCCACTGGATCGTCCGCTGACTGTCACCCTGAGCAACGGCGACAAAGTCACCATCGCTGCAGGTCAGACCGAGGTTGAGTACAAGGCTCCGGCTCAAGGCGAAGACGTCTTCAAAGACGCCGGCTCGCTGACTGTTGGCATCACCGATGCCAGCGTCGCTGGCAAGACCTTTGAGAACCTCGAGCTGGGTGGTTCGGCAACTGTCCAGATCGCCGACACCATCAGCGAAGTGGTAGCAACGCTGACTGCCGACAAGTCCACTGTGGCTGAGGGCGGCCAAGTCACCTACACCGTCACACTGAGCAACGCCCAAGGGCTGTCGGTTACTGGCCACCAGGGCCTGGTCTTCACTCTCTCGGACGGCACCAAAGTCAATGTGGCCGCTGGCAGCGCCACCGGCACTGCGACCATCACCGCGAAAGACAACGTCTATGTCGGCGGGCAAGCGCCGATCGTCAACAAGATCGAGTCCGTCACTGGCGGCGATAACTTCGAAAAACTGACGCTGGGTCAGGGCGAAGTTAGGACTGAAGTTACTGATGAACCAGGCACTGGTACTCCAGGTGCTGGTAACGAAGGCGACAAGGTTGCCGTCACTATCGTTAGCAATGGCGATGTGAATGAAGCTCAGCAGCCGTCGTTCACCGTGAAGGTGAATCAGCCACTGGATCGTCCGCTGACTGTCACCCTGAGCAATGGCGATAAAGTCACCATCGCTGCAGGCCAGACCGAAGTTGAATACAAGGCTCCGGCTCAGGGCGAGGATGTCTTCAAAGACGCGGGTTCGCTCACCGTCGGCATCACCGATGCCAGTGTTGCTGGCAAAACCTTCGAGAACCTTGAGCTGGGTGGTTCGGCAACTGTTCAGATTGCTGACACCATCAGTGAAGTGGTTGCGACCCTCACTGCCGACAAGTCCACCGTTGCTGAAGGCAGTCAAGTCACCTACACCGTCACCCTGAGCAACGCTCAAGGCCTGTCGGTCACTGGTCACCAGGGCCTCACCTTCACCCTGAGCGACGGTACTAAAGTTACTGTGCCTGCTGGCAGCGCCACCGGCACCGCGACCATCACTGCCAACGACGACGTCTATGTCGGCGGGCAAGCGCCGATCGTCAACAAGATCGAGTCCGTCACTGGCGGCGATAACTTCGAAAAACTGACGCTGGGTCAGGGCGAAGTTAGGACTGAAGTTACTGATGAACCAGGCACTGGTACTCCAGGTGCTGGTAACGAAGGCGACAAGGTTGCCGTCACTATCGTTAGCAATGGCGACGTGAATGAGGCTCAACAACCGTCGTTCACCGTGAAGGTGAATCAGCCACTGGATCGTCCGCTGACTGTGACCCTGAGCAATGGCGATAAAGTCACCATCGCTGCAGGCCAGACCGAAGTTGAATACAAGGCCCCGGCTCAAGGCGAAGACGTCTTCAAGGATGCCGGCTCGCTCACTGTCGGTATTACCGACGCCAGCGTTGCAGGCAAAACCTTCGAGAACTTGGAACTCGGCGGCAGCGCTACCGTACAAATCGCTGACACGATCAGCGAAGTGGTAGCAACGCTGACTGCCGACAAGTCCACTGTCGCTGAAGGCGGCCAAGTCACTTACACCGTCACCTTGAGCAACGCCCAAGGTCTGTCGGTGACTGGTCACCAGGGACTGGTCTTCACCCTGAGCGACGGCACCAAAGTCAACGTGGCCGCTGGCAGCTCGACTGGCACCGCCGTTATCACTGCCAAAGACGACGTCTACGTTGGCGGCCAAGCGCCGATCGTCAACAAGATCGAATCCGTCACTGGCGGCGACAACTTCGAGAAGCTGACCCTCGGCAGCAACTCCGTGACCACCACAGTCACCGACGAGCCAGGTTCGGGCACGCCAGGTTCGGGGAACCAAGGCGACAAGGTCTCCGTCACCATCGTCAGCAATGGCGATGTGAACGAAGCACAACAACCAAGCTTCACCGTCAAAGTGAATCAGGCGCTGGATCGTCCTCTGACTGTCACCCTGAGCAACGGCGACAAGGTGACCATCGCGGCCGGTCAAACCCAGGTCGAGTACAAGGCTCCAGCTCAAGGCGAAGACGTCTTCAAGGATGCCGGTTCACTCACCGTCGGTATCAACAGCGCCACCGTCGAAGGCAAAACCTTCGAAAACCTGGAGCTGGGTGCACCTGCGACCGTGCAAATCAGCGACACCATCAGCGAAGTCGTTGCCACACTGACTGCTGACAAGACGACCGTGGCCGAAGGCGGCCAAGTCACCTACACCGTCACCTTGAGCAACGCCCAAGGTCTGTCGGTAACGGGTCACCAGGGACTGGTCTTCACCCTGAGCGACGGCACCAAAGTCAACGTGGCCGCTGGCAGCTCGACTGGCACCGCCGTTATCACTGCCAAAGACGACGTCTACGTCGGCGGCCAAGCGCCGATCGTCAACAAGATCGAGTCCGTCACTGGCGGCGACAACTTCGAGAAGCTGACCCTCGGCAGCAACTCCGTGACCACCACCGTCACCGACGAGCCAGGTTCGGGTACTCCAGGTTCGGGTAACCAAGGCGACAAAGTCTCGGTCACTATCGTCAGCAATGGCGACGTGAACGAGGCTCAGCAGCCAAGCTTCACCGTCAAAGTGAATCAGCCGCTGGACCGTCCTTTGACTGTCACTCTGAGCAACGGCGACAAAGTCACCATCGCGGCCGGTCAGACTCAAGTGGAATACAAGGCCCCCGCTCAAGGCGAAGACGTCTTCAAGGATGCCGGCTCGCTCACCGTCGGCGTCAACAGCGCCACCGTCGAAGGCAAAATCTTCGAAAACCTGGAGCTGGGTGCACCTGCGACCGTGCAAATCAGCGACACCATCAGCGAAGTCGTTGCCACACTGACTGCTGACAAGACGACCGTGGCTGAAGGCGGCACCGTTACCTACACCGTCACCTTGAGCAACGCCCAAGGGCTGTCGGTGACTGGTCACCAGGGTCTGGTCTTCACGTTGAGCGACGGCACCAAAGTCAACGTGGCCGCTGGCAGCTCGACTGGCACCGCCGTTATCACTGCCAAAGACGACGTCTACGTCGGCGGCCAGGCTCCGATCGTCAACAAGATCGAATCCGTCACCGGCGGCGACAACTTCGAGAAACTGACCCTCGGCAGCAACTCCGTAACCACCACGGTCACCGACGAGCCAGGGTCAGGCACGCCAGGTTCGGGTAACCAAGGCGACAAAGTCTCGGTCACTATCGTCAGCAATGGTGATGTGAACGAGGCCCAGCAGCCAAGCTTCACCGTCAAAGTGAATCAGCCGCTGGATCGTCCGCTGACTGTCACCCTGAGCAACGGCGACAAGGTCACCATCGCTGCCGGTCAAACTCAGGTCGAGTACAAGGCTCCGGCTCAAGGCGATGACGTCTTCAAAGATGCCGGTTCGCTGACTGTTGGCATCACCGACGCCAGCGTTGCAGGCAAAACCTTCGAGAACCTCGAGCTGGGTGGTTCGGCAACTGTTCAGATCGCCGACACCATCAGCGAAGTGGTTGCGACCCTCACCGCAGACAAATCCACTGTCGCTGAAGGCGGCCAAGTCACCTACACCGTCACCTTGAGCAACGCCCAAGGTCTGTCGGTGACTGGTCACCAGGGTCTGGTGTTCACCCTGAGCGACGGCACCAAAGTCAACGTGGCCGCTGGCAGCTCGACTGGCACCGCCGTTATCACTGCCAAAGACGACGTCTACGTCGGCGGCCAGGCTCCGATCGTCAACAAGATCGAATCCGTCACTGGCGGCGACAACTTCGAGAAGCTGACCCTCGGCAGCAACTCCGTGACCACCACAGTCACCGACGAGCCAGGTTCGGGCACACCAGGTTCGGGTAACCAAGGCGACAAAGTCTCGGTCACTATCGTCAGCAATGGTGATGTGAACGAGGCCCAGCAGCCAAGCTTCACCGTCAAAGTGAATCAGCCGCTGGACCGTCCTTTGACTGTCACTCTGAGCAACGGCGACAAGGTCACCATCGCTGCCGGCCAAACTCAGGTCGAGTACAAGGCTCCAGCTCAAGGCGAAGACGTCTTCAAGGATGCCGGTTCACTCACCGTCGGTATCAATAGCGCCACCGTCGAAGGCAAGACCTTCGAAAATCTGGAGCTGGGTGCACCTGCCACCGTACAAATCAGCGACACCATCAGCGAAGTCGTTGCCACGCTGACTGCCGACAAGACGACCGTGGCTGAAGGCGGCCAAGTCACCTACACCGTCACCCTGAGCAACGCTCAAGGCCTGTCGGTCACAGGTCACCAAGGCCTGGTCTTCACCCTGAGCGACGGCACCAAGGTCAACATTGCTGCAGGTAGCGCCACCGGCACCGCGACCATCACTGCGAAAGACGACGTCTACGTCGGTGGTCAGGCGCCAATCGTCAACAAAATCACCGCCGTCTCTGGCGGCGACAACTTCGAGAAACTGACGCTGGGCAGCAACTCCGTGACCACCACCGTTACCGACG
>NZ_JAUQOQ010000039.1:0-6147 GCF_030580795.1 Pseudomonas boreofloridensis
TGACCAGTTGCGCACCGGTCTGCAACGGCCAGAAGAACTCCCACACCGACACATCGAAGCTGAACGGGGTTTTCTGCAAGACCACGTCTTCGGCGCCCAGGCCGTAGGCGTCCTGGGTCCACAGCAGACGGTTGACCACGCCACGGTGCTCGTTCATCACGCCTTTGGGCAGACCAGTGGAGCCCGAGGTGTAGATCACGTAGGCCAGGTGTTCCGGCGTCAGCCCTGCTACCTCGGGATTGTCGCAGGGCAATTCGCGCCAACTAGGCAGATCGAGGTCGAGCAGCGGCACATCGAATTCAGCCAACAGCGCGCGGGTGGCGGCATGGCCCAGCACTGCCGTCGGCGCGCTGTCGGTCAGCATGTGGCGGATGCGCTCGACCGGATAGTCCGGATCGACCGGCACGTAGGCGCCGCCGGCTTTGAGAATCGCCAGCAAGCCGATCACCATCGACAGCCCCCGCTCGACGCAGATCGCCACGCGGTCGTCCGGTCTGACGCCCAGGGCCATCAGGTGATGCGCCAATCGGTTGGCCTCGGCGTTGAGTTCGCCATAGCTCAGTGCCGCCTGCTCGGCGCGCACGGCGATGCGCGCCGGCGTGCGCACCACTTGCGCCTCGAACAGGCCATGGACCGTCTGCGCCAGGTCGTAGTCCACCGCCGTGTCGTTGAACTCGACCAGCAGGCGCCGACGCTCCACCGCATCCGGCAACACCACCTGTGACAACACCGCCCCGTCGCTAGCGGCCATGGCCCACAGCAGTTGTTGCAGATAGCCGCTGTAGCGCTCGATGGTCTGCCGGTCGAACAGCGCCGTCGCATAGCTCAGCGCACCGCTGAAACCGTGCGCCGTTTCGCCCACGCTCAGGCTCAGGTCGAACTTGGCGAAATCGGTGCCCTGCCCCAGGTTGCGCAGGCTCAAGCCCTCCAGCCCGGTAGCAAAATCATGCCCGCCTTGCCACTCCAGCGACACTTGGTACAGCGGGGTATGGGCCAGGCTGCGCGGCGGCTTGAGCAGGTCCACCACCTGCTCGAACGGCAGGTCCTGATGGGCCTGGGCCGCCAGCACCTGCGCCTTGACCCGCGCCAGCAAGGTGGCCACGTCCGCGGCGTCTTCCAGGTCCAGGCGGATGGCCAGGGAGTTGACGAACAAGCCGATCAGGCCTTCCACCTCGGCCTGGCGACGGCCGGCCACCGGGGTGCCGATCACCACGTCGGTCTGCCCTGACAGGCGCCCCAGCAGCACCGCCCAGGCGCCCATGAACAGCATGAATGGCGTGACCTGCTGGCGCTGGCACAGCGCCCTGAGGTCCTGCGCCAGGCGCGGGTCCAGCTGGATCTCCAGGCTGGCGCCGGCGTAGTCCTGACGCGCCGGGCGCGGTCGGTCGGTGGGCAGGCTCAGCAGCGCCGGGGCACCGGACAGGGTTTCCTGCCAGAACGCCCCCTGGCGCTGCAACGCCTCACCCTGCAACCAACGGCGCTGCCACACGGCGTAGTCGCCGTACTGGATCGACAGGGGTTCGAGCAGCGCCGGCCGACCCTCGCGCAGGGCCGAATACAGCGCGCTCAGCTCACGGGTGAGCACGCCCATCGACCAGCCATCGGCGACGATATGGTGCACGGTCAACAAGAGCACATGCCGGGTCGGTTCGACCTGCAACATGCGGGCGCGCAGCGGCAGATCCTGAGCCAGGTCGAACGGCTGCGCCGCTTCATCGCGGATCCGTTGCCGCAGGGACTGCTCGTCGGCGTCGGCCGCCAGGGTTTCGCGCTGCACCACCAGGCGCTGTTCGCTGACCCGCACCCACGGCTCGCCTTCGACGGCGAAGAACTGGCTGCGCAACGTCTCATGCCGCTGGACGATCAGTGCCAACGCCTGCGCCAGCGCGGTGCTGTCCAAGTCGCCACGCAACTCCAGCGCCAGGGCGATGTTGTAGGCCTGGCTGGCACCGTTCATCTGCGCCAGGAACCACAGCCGCTGCTGGGCGAACGACAACGGCAGCGGCTGCTCGCGGGACACCGCCAGCACCGCCGGCAACTCACTGCGCGCCGCCGTGGCCACCACCTCGGCCATCGCCGACAGCTCGGCCTGGGCGAACAGACTGCCCAGCGCCAACTCCACGCCCAGGCGTTGGCGCACCTGCGCCACCAAGCGCATGGCCAGCAGCGAGTGCCCGCCCAATTCGAAGAAGTGATCGTGCCGCCCCACCCGTTCCACCTGCAGCAAGCCTTGCCAGAGCTGGGCCAAGGTTTGCTCCAGCTCGCCCTGGGGCGCCTCGTAGCGGCGCTCGAACAGGTCGGCGCGGCTGGGTGCCGGCAGCGCACGACGGTCGAGCTTGCCATTGGCCGTCAGCGGCAGCGCCGCCAGCCGCACGAAGGCCACCGGTACCATGGCGTCGGGCAGATGGGCCTGCAACTGGGCGCGCAACTGCGCGGGGCTGGCCACTTCGACGGCGTCCTGGCCAGTGAAATACGCCACCAGGCGCGGCTGCCCCGGACGGTCTTCGCGGGCCAGCACCACGGCCTCGTTGATCCCTGGCAGCAGCGCCAGACGACCCTCGATCTCGCCCAGCTCGATGCGCACGCCACGGATCTTCACCTGATCGTCGTTGCGCCCGAGGTACTCCAGCGTGCCGTCCTCCAGCCAGCGCACCAGATCGCCGCTGCGGTACAGGCGCGCGCCCGGCTGCGGGCTGAAAGGGTCGTCCAGAAAGCGCTCGGCGGTCATCTGCGGGCGGCCCAGGTAGCCGCGGGCCACGCCGGCGCCGCCGATGTACAGCTCGCCCGCCACGCCCAGCGGCGTCGGCTGGCCGTGGGCGTCGAGCACGTAGAGCCGGGCATTGTCGACCGGCGCGCCAATGTGCAGCACGCCGCCAGGGGTCACCGCGCCGGAGCTGGCGACCACGGTGGTTTCGGTGGGGCCATAGTTGTTGACCACCGTGAAGCCGGGGTGGCGATTGAACTGACGCAGGCGATCGCCACCGATCAGCAGGGTGCGCAAGGTCGGATGGTCGAGCTGATGGCTGAAGGCATATTCGGCCACCGGAGTGGGCAGGAAGCTGACATCCAGCGGGCAGCCGCGCCACCAGGCGAGCAAGGCATCGAGGTCTTCGCCCTGTTCGCTGGACGGCGCGATGTGCAGGGTCGCGCCGGCACACAGCGCCGGCCACACTTCCCAGGCCATGGCGTCGAAGCCGAAGCCGGCCAGGCTCGAGGTGTGCCGACCGTGGCACAGGTCGAAAGCGCGGCAGTGCCAGTCGATCAGGTTGTTCAGCGTGCGGTGCTCGACCATCACGCCCTTGGGCAGGCCGGTGGAACCGGAGGTGTAGATCACATAGGCCAGGTGAGCGACGCTCAACGCCTCGACTACCGGCGCTTGCTCGCTCGACGGCCAGTTGCCGCGATCCAGTTCGATCACCGGCAGGCTGCACGCGCCCAAGCGCGGGCGCAGCGCGCCCAGGGTCAGCACGGCGGTCGGGGCACTGTCCTGGAGCAGATAGGCGATGCGCTCATCGGGGTGCGCCGGGTCGATCGGCACGTAGCCGGCACCGGCCTTGAACGTGGCCAGCAGCCCGATCAGGGCATCGAGGCCGCGTCGGGCGAGGATGACGACGCGGTCCTCCGGCCGCACGCCAAGGGCCACCAGGCAACGCGCCAGACCATTGGCGCGTAGCTCCAGTTCGGCGTAGCTCAGGGTGGCGTCGCCGCAGGTGGCGGCCACGGCCTCAGGGTGCTCCTGCGCCTGCCGCTCGATGCGCTGGTGCACGGTGAGCGACGTTTGCTCAGCGCCAGGGTGCACATTGAAATGCTCCAGCAGGTGCTCGCGCTCGGCGTCGGGCAACATGTCCAGTTGCCCGACCGCCCGCTCTGGGGTGTGCTGCAAGGCGTGCACCAGGCTGTCCAGGGTCTTGTGCAGATAGGCGCAGACACGCTCGCCCGGCACCTGGGGGCTGTACAGCAAGGTCAGGCGCAGGTCCTGGCCCAGGTCATCGACGCTCAACGTCAGCGGGTAGTTGGTGCGTTCTTCGCTGGCCAGCACCTCGATGCCGTCCCAGGCCGAACGCGCCTGCCCCTCGGCGACCGGGGCGCTGTGACGGTAGTTGAGCAAAGCGTTGAACAACGGCGTCGGCGCATCCACGTCACTGCAGCGTTGGGCCAGGGCCAGCGGCGCATGTTCGTGGCGCATCAGGGTGGTCAGGCGTTTGTGGGTGGCCCTGATGGCCGGGATCAGCTCGTCATCGCCCAAGTCCACCCGCAGCGGCAAGGTATTGATGAAGATGCCCAAGGCGCGGTCGTTGGCCTCGGCGCCCATCAGACGCCCCATCAGCACCGTGCCGAACACCACCGCCTCGCGCCCGGTCAACCCGCCCAGCACCCGCGCCCAGGCCAGGTGGAACAGGCTGGCCAGGCTCACCCCAAGGCTGCGCGCCTGACTGCGCAGGCCCGCAGACAACGCCACAGGCAGCGTCAGGCTGGCCTCCAGCGGCGCACGGCCATCGCCTTGCACGTCCTGCAACCCATAGGCCAGGGTCGGCTCGGCGATGTCGCCCAGTTGCTCGCGGAAAAACGCCTCGTGCTGCGCCTGGCTCACGCCCAGCAGGGCCTGGCCCACATAGTTGCGAAACGGCACCGGCGCGCCCAGCGACTGACCCTGTCCGCGCAGCACCGCCTGCATCTCATGGCGCACCACCTCCAACGCGCTGTGGTCCAGGGCGATGTGATGGAACTGCAGCGTGGCGTACAGCCGGCCATCGCCGGCCAGCGGTTCACAGAGCAGGCGCACCAGCGGCGCCTGGGTCAGGTCGATGCGCTCATCGACCGACGCCACCTCGCACACCGCCAGGCGCGCCTGGCGCCACACCACCTGCAGCGGCGCCTCCAGGCCCTGCCAGTGCACCGAAGTGCGCAGGATATCGTGACGGTCGATCACCGCCTGCAAGGCCTCGACGAACGCCAGCAGGTGCCCCCGGCTGGCGAAGGCGAAGCGCGACTGCATGATGTACGGATCGCTGCCTTCGGCGCTGGCGTGGTGATAGAGGATGCCCTGCTGCAACGGCGCCAGCGGGTAGATGTCCTGCACGTTGGCGTGGCCGCCGGGAATCGATTCCACCAGGTGGTCGATGCAGGCCTGGTCCAGTTCGACCAGGTTGAGCAGCGCCGGCGTGATCCGCGTGCAGTGCGCCGGGATGGCATTGGCCGGGATCGGCGCAGCGCCACTGCGGGCAACATACTCGCCGCGCTCGATCAGTGCGACCAGTGCCGGCTTGTGTTCGCGCAGGCTCGCCACCAGCGCGGGATCGCTCAGCGCCTGGCGGTTGCCCTGCACGGCCAGTTGCCCGTCCTTGAGGGCCAGCTGGATATCCTTGGCCGACAGGGTGGCCAACAGTTCGTTGATGCTCACAGGACGATCTCCATTCTGTCTGTGATGGCGGCATAGCCCGCCAGTGTCGGTTGCTCGAACAGCGCTCGCACATCGGCCTCCAGGCCTTCCTGGCGCAGGCGCGCGGTGAGCGTCACCGCCAGCAGCGAGTGGCCGCCGAGCTCGAAGAAGTTGTCGTGCCGGCCCACCTGCTGCACGCCCAGCAACTCGGCCCAGAGCGCCGCCAGCAACTGCTCGGTGTCGCCCTCGGGCGCTTCGTAGGGGCGCTCGTCCGGCACGCTGGCCGCCGGCAGCGCCTTGCGGTCGAGCTTGCCGTTGGGGCTCAGCGGCAAGGCTGCCAGGTGCACGAACAGCGCCGGCACCATGAACGCCGGCAGTTGCCTGGCGAGGGTCTGGCGCAGGGTGTCCAGCGCCTGCACGGTGCCGGTGTAATAGGCGACCAGACGCTGATCCACTGCCAGTACCACGGCTTCCTGAATACCGGGCACACGGGTCAGACAGGCCTGAATTTCACCCAGCTCGATGCGCAGGCCACGGATCTTCACTTGGTCGTCGTTGCGGCCCAGGTACTCCAGGGTGCCGTCGGCCAGATGCCGGGCCAGGTCACCGGTGCGGTACAGGCGCGCGCCGGGACGAGTGGCGAACGGGTCATCGATGAAGCGCTCAGCGCTCAGATCATCGCGGTTCAGGTAGCCACGGGCGACCTGCACGCCACCGATGTACAGCTCGCCGGCCACGCCTTGCGGTACCGGCTGACCTTGCGCATC